>CAZVDQ010000003.1:0-86400 GCA_964625435.1 uncultured Mariniplasma sp. | reverse complement strand
AACATCAAAGCGTTTGAAAATTTCAGTTGGATTAGTTAATGTAACAACTGTTTTTTGATGATAGAAAAAGGGTCTCATATTCGCACCATAAACTATAAGTGAAACCTCATGATTAAGTTCTAAAAGCTCTTTAATGAGTGGAATCGATTCAAAACTAAATATAGCATTTTCATTCATAAAATCACCCGAATCATTCAATATTATTATATCACGCAAAACATCACGGTAAAAGAATATAGTGATTTGAAAAGAAATGGTGGGGTATCAATTGGTAATAATTTTAAATAATAATTGATGCAAAGTTAATCTAATTTCAAAAACTGTCATCACCTGATAGTCAAAAAACTTAAAACATGATAAGATACAATTAGATTGTGAGTACAGTTAGTTTATATTATTAGTTGCTCGCTCAAAATAAATAATTAAGGGAGAAAAAAATGAGTAAAATAGCTATTTTAACATGTAGCAATGCCGGTTTAGATTATCTAGATTATCCAAAAGACATTATCATTTTAAGATCTGCTATCCATTTTGGAACTGATGAAACCTATGATGATTTTGTGGATATGGATGCAAAAACATTTTATGAAAGAATTGCAAAAAATCCTAACGACATACCTAAGACTTCTTATGTTTCGATCGGGAAAATGATGGAATATTTTGAACAATTATACAAAGATGGGTATGAAGAAGCATTGGTAATTACGATTTCTTCACAACTGAGCGGGTTATTTGAATCCGTTAAAAGAATTGCATCAGAAGTTCAAATTAAAGTCACTGCATTTGATTCATTAACACTTGCATATGGTGAAGCATATATGGTTTTAGAAGCTCATCGGTTAGCTGATGATGGCAAGTCAGTAAAACAAATTGTTAAACACTTAGAAAAGATTAGAGATAATGACCGTATTTATTTTGCGGTTGATACGCTTTTATATCTAGTGAAAAATGGAAGATTATCTAAACTTCAAGGAACGTTAGGTACGATGTTACAACTTAAACCATTATTGGTTTTAGGTGATGATGGCAAAGTAACATCTTTAGAAAAGATTAGAACAACACATAAGGCTCAACAACGTGTTTTAGAAAAATACATTGAAGATACGAAGGATTTGAATGTTTTAACCTATATTGCTCATGCTCATAACAATGAAGCAGCAAAATGGTTTAAAGATGAAATTCAAAAAGTATTTCCAAAAAGAGAAGTTGTTGTTGCTTATTTAACGCCAGTCGTTGGTGCGCATACTGGGCCAAAAGGTATTGGTGTAGGATATATTAAAATAGATTAAATAATGATACCAGTCATGATGCAATGACTGGCTTTTATTTTAATGTTATAATAAAAAAAAGGAGATAAAAAAATGAAAAAATTTCTTAATGAATTCAAGTCATTTATTATGAAGGGAAATGTGCTAAATTTAGCTGTTGCTGTGATTATTGGTGGTGCATTTGGAAAAATCATCGCGAGCCTTGTTAGAGATGTATTAATGCCTGTCATCAGTCTAGCAATTGGTGGAGGAGGATTTGAAAACTATAAATATGTTATTACAGCTGCTGATGAAGTAAATGGTATCACAGAAAATGCTATTTATTATGGTACTTTTATTCAAAATATTATAGATTTTACCATAATTGCACTTGTTGTATTCTTGATTGTTAAGCTATTCAATAAAGCAAGTGTACTTGCTAATCAAAAGCAATTAGAAGAAGCAACTGAAGCAAAATTAATTGAAGATGAAAAGAAGAAAGCTCAAGAAGTGCTAGATGCTCAAAAACCAAAAGTTGAAGATTTATTAAAGGATATCAAAGTTTTATTAGAAAAAAATCTTAAAAAAGCTTAAATATTTAATCAACATCAAAAATCAAGAGCATTAAGAAAAGAACATAAAATGAATAAAAAATATGAAAAAGCTCATTTTCCTTTGGAAACTGAGCTTTACTTATTATTTGTTTGAAGTCTTAATCATTTCTATGAAATATTCATGGACATAAGTACTTGTTGTGAGTTCTGGATGAAAAGCTGTAGCTAATTGATTGTTTTGTCTTGCTGCAACTATATTTCCATCAACAATTGCCAGTGTTTGAACATCTAATCCAACCGATTCGACATATGGAGCTCGAATGAATGTCATTGGGATTAAGACATCATTGAATTTTTCTTCCGTCACAAAACTTCCTAGTTGTCTACCATATGCATTTCTAATCACATTGATGTTCATTGTTTCAAAATACGTTTTAGGTGAATTAGTTAATGATTTTGCTAATAGAATCATACCCGCACATGTACCTAAGACAGGGAAACCTGCTTCAATCTTATTTTTAATTGGTGTAAACATCTCTAGATCATCTAGTAATCTACCCATGGTTGTGCTTTCTCCTCCGGGAAGAATCAAGCCATCCATAGGAATCAATAAATCCTTTTTTTGTCTAATTTCAAAGGTTTTCACGCCAAGTTTTGCTAGTTTATGAGCATGCTCGATGAAAGCGCCTTGAATCGCCAGGATGCCAATAGTAATCATTATTTACCTCGTTCAGCCATTAATAGTTCAATTTCTTGTTCATTGATACCAACCATTGCTTCTCCCAAATCTTCTGAAATAGCAGCAAGTATTTTAGGATCATTGAAATTTGTTACAGCTTTAACGATTGCTTCAGCTCTTTTTTGTTGATTACCGGATTTAAAAATACCAGAACCAACAAAGACACCTTCAGCTCCCAATTGCATCATGAGTGCTGCATCAGCAGGAGTGGCAATTCCACCAGCTGCAAAATTCACAACAGGTAGTTTACCGTGTTCATGAACATATTGAATAAGATCTAGGGAGACGCCCAATTGTTTTTGAAGGATGAAGAGTTCATCTTCCTGCATTGCTTGAATAGTATGTATTTCTTTTTGAATTGAACGCATATGCCTAACTGCTTGAATAATATCACCAGTACCAGGTTCACCTTTTGTTCTAATCATTGCTGCACCTTCACTGATTCGTCTTAACGCTTCGCCTAAATCTTTTGCTCCACAAACAAAAGGAACATTGAATCTAGTTTTATCAATATGATAGATGTCATCTGCAGGAGATAATACTTCACTTTCATCAATATAATCGATTTCTATTGCTTCTAAGATTTGAGCTTCTGTGAAATGACCAATTCTAACTTTTGCCATCACTGGAATAGAAACTGCTTTTTGTATTTCTTTAATCATTTTTGGATCACTCATTCTTGAGACTCCGCCTGCAGTTCTAATATCAGCTGGAATTCTTTCAAGTGCCATAACAGCAACCGCACCTGCTTTTTCTGCAATTTTTGCTTGCTCTACGTTAGATACATCCATGATGACTCCACCCTTGAGCATTTGAGCTAATTCTTTGTTTAATTGATAACGTTTATTTTGCATCACATAATACCTCCACTTGTTAATTTTCCATATCTATTATATAATAATAACTGGTATGTTAAAATATTCAGTTTGAATAAATATAAGCATACCAGATGGGTGATATGATGTTTGATTATATTTCAAGTAAAAAAAAGAAAGAACCACTCTATGTTTCTTTATATAAACACGTCAAAACATTAATCATCGAAGATAAGTATATCGAGGGACAAAAGTTGCCTTCAAAAAGGAAATTAGCACAAGATCTTAAACTAAGTCCTTTAACAGTTGAGGCAGCTTATCAACAATTAATTGCTGAAGGATATGTTTATTCAATTGAAAAAAAAGGATATTTTGTTGATAAGAAAGTAGAACTTATCGAAACGAATAAAAGAGAAATTCTTCAAGAACAAAGAAGAAGTATTAAGGAAGAACCGACATATCAATATGCATTTAAAACGAATGTAGTTGACACATCATTATTTCCTAATATGACATGGGCAAAACTCTCTCGTACAGTGCTTTCTGAAAATCATCATGAAATGTTAAATATGATTCATCCTCAAGGACTAAATTTGCTTAGAAGAGAAATTTCAAGATATTTAGAATTGTATCGGGGTATAAAAGCAGATGAGGATCAAATCGTTATTGGTTCAGGAAGTTCATCATTAATAAATATATTGATTGAATTATTAGGTAGAGATAAACACTATGCAATTGAAAATCCTGGCTATAAGAAAAATTATCAAATCTATCAAGGAAACAATGTTAAGTTATCTCTAGTCTCACTTGATGATTTAGGAATCATTATTGATGAACTTAAGCATACAAATGCGCAAGTTGTTCATATCACACCCTCTCATCAATTTCCGATGGGAATTGTAATGCCTATTCAAAGACGTTACGAACTACTTAATTGGGCAAACCGCTCTATTGGGCGATATATCATTGAAGATGACTATGACAGTGAATTTAGATTCCAGGGAAAACCTATCCCAGCGCTTCAAGGGTTTGATCATAGCGATAAAGTCATTTACATGAATACATTTACTAAAACTTTAGCCCCATCATTTCGTATGAATTATATGGTCTTACCAAAAAAATTACTATCTCAATACCAGAAAATGATGACATATCACGGATGTACAGTTCCAAATTTTGAACAATTTGTTATGTATAAATTTATGCATGAAGGTTTCTTTGAAAGACATATAAACCGCATGCAAAAAGCCTATAGAGAAAAGATTGAAATAATTATTAAAACGATCGAATTGTATCCAAATATAAAAATTAAAGGATATGATACAGGGCTTCACTTTCTAATGGAAATTGACTCTGTTATAGCTGAAGAAATGATTGTGAATCATATAATGAAAAACAATATTTATGTTACGGGCTTGAAATCCTACAATCTAAAAAACTCAGAAATTAAGGATAAACCCACACTTGTATTGGGTTATTCAGGATTAGAAATTGGTGAAATAAAACAAGCAATGAAATCACTTCTAAAGACATTAAACTCTTGCGAGAAATAAAAAAAAAATTCTCTTAGCATCCAAAGGTGAATGCTAAAGGAATCTTTTTATTTTTATGTTGATAGATTTATGCATTTTCTATAATCCCAGCCATTGGAATGATTAAGAATGCTAACCAAGATAACTGGAATACGTGAAAGAAATATCCAATTGAAAAGAAGAGAATAACTGCAACAAATGGTGAGATTGATGTAAATCTAAACTTATCAAAACTAATAATTGATACAACAGGAATTAACAGGAATATCTGCCAAGCATATACCCATCCATTAAGTACTAAGCCTAGAACTAAGAATACTATAATAGAGAACAAAATAGTTAATAGTAATAAAATTACTTTTTTACGTTCTCCACCTTTTGGCATATTCCAAGCAAAAGTTACATCACCAAATAGAATGGCGGTTGCTACTGGAAGAATAAATCCTAAACCTCCTATAGCCCAATTGTTTTGAATGTATCCCATGTAGAGATAAAATGCAATAGCTGCAATAAATGTTAACTCAAAAATGAGCATTTGAACCTTGTTTCTTTTTTGCAAAATGCCAAGCATAGGAATAATCAAAAAGATTAACCATGCGGGATTCCATAAGTCATAATAGGTTCCTAGAAGCATAAATGTTATGACAGCAACAAATGGTGATAGTGCTATAAACATGTCTTTAAATCTAGTGTTTAAGATAATGGCCGTCATTGGAATCAAGAAGAAGACCAACCAACCTGGGTTCCACAAATCATAGACAAAACCCAAAATCAAATAAGCAAGGACACTGATAAATGGAGTTAACGCAATAAATCCATTTTTAAAATTTGTATTGAATGCTATTCCAGAAATAGGAATTAATAGGAAAACTAACCATCCTGTACTCCACCAACCATAGCCAAACCCTAAAATCATATAGATAATAACGGAAATAAAGGGCATTAAAGCAACTATTTTATTTCTATTATCTTTATGATGTTTGATTTTGAGTGTATCAATCAAATCATATGCAACCCTATTTGGATCACCTAAAAAATTATATACTTCATCATCTGTTTTGCCAGTTGCGAGTGCATCATCGTAGAGTTGTTCATAATCATTGATAATTTCGTCTAGGTCTGCACGGCTCGCGTCAAATTCTTCTAATTGATTCTTCAATATTTTAATATAATCAGCTTTCATTGTTATTCCCTCCTAATAATCTAAATACTCCTTTTAAAAATGTTTTCCACTCAGTTTCATACTCATCTAATCTTTCTTTTCCGACTTTGGTAATTTGATAGTATTTTCGTGGAGCTCCAATATTGGTTTGTTCAATATAGGTCTCAAACAATCCTTGACCGGTCAGTCTTCTTAAAATTGGATAGACTGTGTTTTCATTCACGTCAATATCACTTGCGAGTTTCTCGATAACTTCATACCCATACATATCTCGGTTGTTAATGATAGATAACACACACATTTCCAATATACCTTTTTTAAATTGAGTGTTCACGATATACCTCCTTACTGTGTTTTGCACACTACCATTATATAACGTTACTGTGCAAAACACAATACCAAAAATAAAAAAAAACGAAAAAATTTAATTTTATAGTCTAATATTGTCTTTTGACAATGAATGTGATACGATAAAACAAACAAAGAAAGGGATTTCTATGTTAAAAATAATGAAAGCTGTCTATTATTACGCATATTATTAGAAAAAAGGATTGCAAGGCATTCCTTTTTGAGCGAATAAAGGAACGGCCAAAAAATGATTAATCATCATCCTTGGGGTTCCTCTCAGGGATTTTTTTATTAAAACATAGGAGATATGAGATATGATAATACAAATGAAAAAGAACTCCACTAAAAAGGAGTATGATAAGATTGTTGACTACTTAAAAGCAAAGAATCTAGAAATCAAGGATGCATCCACTGATAATGTGCGTGTGTTTGGTATTATTGGTGACACGTTAGCAATTGATCCAAGTGACTTATATGCATTCGAGGGTGTTAAAGAAGTAACGAGGGTTTCAACACCATTTAAAAAAGCCAGTCGAAGTTTCAAAAAAAGAGATACGATTGTAAAAATAAAGAATGGTATTGAAATCGGAGGAGACCAGTTTGTTATTATGGCTGGTCCATGTTCAGTTGAATCCGAAGAACAATTAAGAGTCATTGCTAAAAGTGTCAAAAAATCTGGTGCTCATCTTTTAAGAGGGGGAGCATATAAACCAAGAACTTCACCTTATGCTTTTCAAGGACTAGAAGTAGAAGGTTTAAAGTTATTAAAGAAAATTGGCGATGAAACTGGATTGGCGATTGTTACTGAAATACCTAGTGCTGATTTAATCCCATTATTTGAAGAATATGTGGATATCATTCAAGTCGGAGCTAGAAATATGCAAAACTTCCATTTACTTAAAGCCCTTGGTAAATGTAATAAACCTATTTTGCTTAAAAGAGGTTTATCAGCAACCATAGAAGAGTGGCTGATGTCAGCCGAATATATTATGGCTGGTGGTAATGATAATGTTATTTTATGCGAACGCGGTATTCGCACATATGAAAAATATACAAGAAATACATTAGATATTAGTGCAGTTCTTGCTGTTAAGGAATTGTCCCACTTACCAGTGATCATTGATCCTTCACATGCTGCAGGAAGATGGGATATGATTGAAAAACTATCACTTGCAGGTCTTGCTGTTGGTGCGCACGGTTTAATTGTTGAGGTTCATCATGATCCTGAACATGCATTAAGTGATGGAGCACAGTCACTAAAATTAAACAAATTTAGTCAGATGATGGCTGAACTAACCAAAGTCTCTGATGTTTTAGGGAAAAAAATAAAATGAAAATCTTCATTGTAGGTCTAGGGATTATTGGAGCATCCTATGCCGAAGGTCTCCATAAAAACGGACATAAAGTTTATGCTTACAATAGAAGTGAAAGACCCATTAGTGAAGGGATTAGACTTGGATTTATTGAATCAGATAATACGATTGAACAATTATCAAAAGCTGATCTTGTGATTTTATCTTTGTACCCAAAAAACAATATTGAATTTGTAAAAAATCATTTGAAGTTATTTAAGTCTGGACAATTCGTAACAGATGTCAGTGGAACTAAAGTATGGATGATGGAACAACTTGAAAATTTATTACCTGAAGGCATCTCCTATACCTCACATCATCCAATGGCAGGAAAAGAAACCAGTGGTTTTGATTCCAGAGATGAAAGAATGTTTAGAAATGCTAATTTTATAATAGTACCAGGTAAAAGAAGTCATAAAAAGGATCAAAAAGTATTGAGACTTATCGCAAATAACCTTAAATTTGGTAAAATAACAGTAGTAAATGCACAAACACACGATGAACTCATTGCCTTTACTAGTCAATTAACACACGTGATAGCTGTCGCTTTAATGCAAAGTGATCAATACAAAGAAACAAAAGAAGCTACCGGTGATTCATTTAGAGAGTTAACAAGAATTGCTAAAATCAATGAAATGATGTGGAGTGAACTATTTTTAGAAAATAAAGAAGCTTTAGTTAGTAAGATAAATGATTTTACTAAGGAACTTCAATATGTAAAAGAACTTATTCTACTCGATGATAAAGAAACACTAATGAAATACCTCAAAGAAGCAAAGGAAAAGAGGATGGATTTTGATGTTCATTAAAATGCCTGAATACGACATTTTTATCGAGAACAATCAATTGTTGAATCTAAATAAGTACGTCAAATCAATTTATCACGGACATGATGTTTTTGTCATCACTGATCAAAATGTGAACAAATTATATGCCCAAAAATTGAAAGACTCACTTAAAGATTTCAATACTCTTTTTGTTGTTGTTGAACCAGGAGAAAAATCAAAATCTTTTATGACCTATCAGAAAGTCATTCAAGAATTGGTTCAAAAACAAATAAAAAGACATCATTTAATAATCGCTTTAGGCGGAGGTGTCGTTGGAGATCTCACTGGATTTGTAGCAGCAACTCTTTTTAGAGGAATCCCCTTTATTCAAATACCAACAACTTTATTAGCCATGGTAGATAGTAGTATAGGTGGTAAAGTTGGAATTGATCTAGATGAAGGTAAGAACCTCGTCGGAGCTTTTTATAATCCTCAATTCGTATATATAGATATGCATTTTCTTAATACATTATCAAAAAGAGAATATACGAACGGATTAGCTGAAATGATTAAAGCTGGTTTAATTGGAGATAAAAAATTATATCACCATCTATTATCACATGAGCGCGTCACTGAAGATGAAATCATTATGTCTATTCAAGTCAAACGTGAACTAGTCATTTTAGATCCTTATGATCAAAAAGAACGCATGGTTTTGAATTTTGGACATACTTTTGGACACGCGATTGAAAAAAGACATCAATATGAAACATATAAACATGGCGAAGCGATTAGTTATGGGATGCTTATGGCATTAGAATTAGGAATTAGACTCCATGAAACACATCAACAATTATATGACGAAGTTAAATCTTTACTTCTAAAAAGAGGGTTGGTTGAAGAACCTTTATTGGTCATGGAAGATTATAAGAAGGATATTATTCATGATAAAAAGTTTTTAGCTGAAGGACTACACTTTATTGTTGTTCCTAAAGTTGGAGAATCAGACATTATTGTGTTGAAGGAAGGAGATATTTAAGTGAATATCACCATTAATCCTAAACCTTTAACAGGTGTCGTTCCCGTTGTCTCTTCTAAATCTTTATCACATCGATATATTATTGCTTCCGGTCTTGCTCAAGGGACTTCTACAATTAAAAATGTTTTAAAATCTGATGATATAGAATCTACCAAAAAGGCACTCAGTGCTTTTGGTGTTACTTTTAATGAAGAACAGGTTACTGGACATGATTGGATCTTAAATCAACCTACAATTGATTGTAATGAGTCAGGTTCTACGTTAAGATTTATGATTCCTTTAGCACTTTTGCAAAATGAAAAAGTAATTTTTACAGGAAAAGGTAGACTACCAAAAAGAACAATAGATGTCTATTTTGATTTATTCGATCATAAACTCATTTACTATAAAAAATTAGAAGAAGATAATCTTCCTTTAGAACTTAAAGGGCCACTTAAGGCTGGATATTACTTTATGAGAGGAGATGTGAGTTCACAATTCATCACAGGATTGCTTTTTGCATTACCAAGACTTAAAAAAGACTCTGTGATTGAATTATTAACACCACTTGAATCAAAAGGGTATGTAGATCTCACATTAGAAGTTTTAAAGATATTTGGTATTCACATCTTACAAGTTGATCAATATTTTTATATCAAAGGTGGACAAACCTATACACCTCAAACAGCAACGGTTGAAGCAGATTATTCACAAGCTGCATTTTGGATGGTTGCTGGATTAATTGGTGGACCCATTGAACTTACGCATTTAAATCCTATTAGTAAACAAGGCGATTATAAGATTGTTGATATTATTAAAGAGATGGAAGGCAAAATTGATTATAAGAATTTAGACCGAAGATATAAGGTTAAACCTAGCGAAACATATGGAATTCCAATTGATTTAAGTCAAATCCCCGATCTTGGACCGATATTAATGGTTTTAGCAGCCCTCAGTTCTAAGACAACAACATTTTCAAACGCTTCTCGACTTCGAATAAAAGAATCTGACAGACTCGACGCAATGTATCAGACACTCATCAAGTTTGGTGTAGATATTAAAATGATAGATGATACGGTAATAATCGCGGGTAAAAAGAAATTAAGAGGTAATCAGACTTTTGATTCATTCGGTGATCATCGGATTGCTATGGCAATTGCGATTGCAGCAATTCGGGCTGATGGACCTGTGACAATAACAAATGCTGATGTTGTCAAAAAATCTTATCCTAATTTTTTCAAAGTATATAAATCCTTAGGAGGTGACATTCGTGAATCTTGAATTATTAAGAATTGAAATCGATAAAATTGATCGAAAAATGATGGAATTATTTAAAAAAAGAATGAATGTCTCACAACAAATCGGACTATATAAAAAAGCAAATCAATTACCTGTTTTAGATGAAAAAAGAGAAAAAGAACTGTTGGAAAAAAGAAGAATCGAATTTAATGATGACAAACAATGGCCACTCTATGAATCTTTTATCAAAGAAATGATGCATCTTTCTAAGGCGAATCAAAAATGAGCTTACGATTTGGACTCATTGGTAATCAAATCAATTACAGCAAATCACCTTTAATTCATCAGGTCATAAGTAAGAAACTTCATTTTGATATTTCTTATGAACTGTTAAATGTTGATGCCGAAGAAATTCCTGAATTAATTGATTTACTCAAGGAAGGGTATTACCACGGATTTAATGTGACTACGCCTTATAAAGAAAGAGTTATCCCATATATGGATAGATTAACTCACAAAGCAAATAAGATTGGTGCAGTGAATACGATCTATTACAGAAATGATGAAGTAGTTGGTGATAATACTGATTATGATGGATTTATTGGCTTATTAGAAACAAACCATATTTCAGTAGAATCCAAAAATGTTTATATTTTGGGCACAGGTGGGGGCGCGAAAGCAGCTTATCATGCACTGCGTGATTCAAGTGCTAATGTTACTGTTGTTACAAGAAATTTAACAAGTAATAAACATAAATTTGAACATGTCATCGAATATAAAGATATTGATACGAAGCACGTGGATATATTTGTACAAGCAACACCCATTGGAACATATCCTAATACGAATGTTTCTATACTTACAAAAGAAGAAGTTGCTGGAAAAATAGTGATTGACCTAGTTTATAATCCTAAAGTAACTCAAATTATGAAAGATAGTAAAAAAGGGTATAATGGACTTCATATGCTCATTATTCAAGCAATAAAGAGCGAAGAAATTTGGTTTGATCAAACAATAGAATTAACTAAAGAACTGATGAAAACATTGAAGGAAGTGATTTATGATGAATAGTTACGGCAATATTTTTAAAGTTACTTTATATGGTGAATCTCACCAAAAGGCAATTGGAGTTGTAATCGACGGCATGCCTTCTGGCATTATGATTGATGAAACTAAAATTAAGGATGATTTATTAAAAAGACGGTCTGGTGCAATTGGAACAACTTCAAGAAAAGAAATGGATCAATTTGAAATTACATCTGGTGTTTTTAATGGATATTCAACTGGATCTCCAATTCACTTGATGATCGAAAACAATGACCTAAGATCTAAAGACTATGAACATCTAAAAAAGCAACCAAGACCAGGGCATGCTGATTTTGTTGCACAAAAAAAATACAATGGCTTTCAGGACTTTCGAGGTGGAGGTAGATTTTCAGGAAGATTAACTGCTCCTATCGTCGCTGCTGGAGCAATTGCAAAAATGATGTTACCATTTAAATTTCATCATGAGCTTATTCAAGTTGGTTCATTAACTGATATGTCCAAACTTGATCATTACTTAGAAGAAATTATTAAAAAGGGTGATTCAGTTGGAGGAGTAATAGAATTATCAGTTAAAAACATGACTATTGGACTTGGAGAACCATTCTTTAACAAATTAGATTCAGAGATAGGAAAGATGATGTTTTCTATACCTGCAGTTAAAGGTGTTGAAATTGGAACTGGATTTTCTGGATTATTGATGTTAGGTAGTGAGTTCAATGACGAAATAATCGATGAAAATGGACATACCAAGACAAATCATAGTGGAGGAATCTCTGGTGGTTTGTCTAATGGGAACGATTTAGTAGTTAAAGTATTCATTAAACCAACATCGAGCATTCAACAGAAACAGCAAACCTACGATTTTGAATCAAAAGAGATTGCAGATCTAAAAGTTGGTGGAAGACATGACGCTTGTATTGCACGAAGAGTTGGAATTGTTTTAGAAAATGCACTTGCCATTGTTTTAGCTGACTTATTTCTTTTAAATAAAGCGTATCAGTAAAAAGGCAGATTTTGCCTTTTTTCATATGCTTGGTTTAAAGTCATCATGGGTTTAGATATTTCTTGTATAATAATGGTAGGTGATAATTTTGGATATTAAGTTAGATCAGATTAAAGGTATTGGGCCTAACACGTTAAGAATATTGAGAAACAACCACATATGGTCTACCTATGACCTTGTTTTAAATTATCCAAAATCATATGAAGATTTTAGTATTACGTCTTTAGAAAGAGCAAATGATAAAGATACATTAACAGTTCAAGCATCGATAATTACAGAACCTCAAATGTTTCGTTTTTCGAAGGGGGAACGAATTACATTTAAAGCAAAAGTTTTTGAACAAACGATTGAAATTATTGTCTTCGGAAGAGGATATCTTTTAAAACAACTAAAAGTCAAAGATGATATTGTCATCAAAGGTGTTTATCACTTATATCGAAAAACAATTGTTGCTGCTTCAATAATGAATTTAGATAAAACTGTTCCCATTAAACCCACATATAATCTAGAAGGAATTCATGATAGAAGTTTATCAACAATCATTAAAAGTATTTTCGATCAACATCAAGTATTAATATTTGAAACCATCCCCAAAGAGTTTATAACAAAGTACCATCTTTTGAGTAGAGAAGATGCTTATTACAAATTACACTTTCCAAAAAACCTAGATGAAATCCATCAAGCCGAAAGAAGATTCAAATATGAAGAAGCATTTTACCTTCATCTAAAGCTTTCAGCACAACGTTTATCCAATCACTCAAGAGATCCGAAATTATATGATTTAAACAAGGTTAAAGCACTTATTGAAGAACTTCCATATGAATTAACAAAAGATCAAAAAGAAGCAGTGAATGATATTTTTAGAGACTTTAAAAAGCCATATTCAAGCTATAGATTAATTCAAGGAGATGTGGGTTCTGGTAAGACAGTTGTTGTACTTTTAGCAATTTATGCGGCAATCACCGCACATGAGCAAGTTTCATTTATGGCACCCACAGAACTTCTAGCAAATCAACACTATCAATATTTTACAACAATGTTTAAGTCGTGTAATATCGCCTTATTGAGCGGAAAAACAAAATCAAAAGATCAGATGAAAGAATCTATTAGAAATCATGAATATGATCTTATCATCGGAACACATGCCTTGATTGAAGATGATGTAATATTCAATAATTTAGGGTTGGTCATTATAGATGAGCAACATAAATTTGGTGTAAATACAAGAGAAGAACTTATTAGCAAAGCACACACAAAAGATGTTATCTATTTAACAGCAACACCAATCCCTAGGACACTTGCGATGATTGCTTTTGGTGATTCTCACTTAAGTCTTATTAAAGAAAAACCACAACATAGGATTCCTATTGAAACCAAATATATACAAAAGGATCAGATTACTGAATTATACCAGTCCATTGAAACTGCTGTTTTAAGAAATGAACACGTCTTTTTAGTTGTTCCAGCAATAGATTCAGAGAAAGTATCAGATAATATAGATACAGTCTATGAAGAGATAAGTTCTAAATTTACTTGCCCCATTTATTTACTGCACGGAAGACTTCCAAATGAAGAAAAAGAACGTATGATGGAAAACTTTATCTATACTCCAGGAAGTATTTTAATAGCAACAACAATGATTGAAGTAGGTATTGATATTCCTACAGCAACGCTCATTGGTATTTATGCGGCTGAGCATTTTGGTCTCAGTCAACTCCATCAGTTAAGAGGTCGCGTGGGCAGAGGAAATCTTAAGAGTACATGTTATTTAATTTCTGAAAAAAGCGATGTAGAAAGACTTCAATTGTTATCTAAAATTGATGATGGATTTATCTTAAGTGAATATGATCTTAAAGTTCGTGGACCTGGAGATTTTCTTGGAGTTGAGCAAAGCGGATATTTTAAGTTTAAATTTTTAGATCTTAATAATGATTATTCTATTTTATATGAAGCACAAAAAAATGTTTTAGAACTTCTTGACAGACCAGATTTCAAAACCAATCACATCTACAAATATTTAAACAAGACCATTACAGACTCATATAAGATATGATATAATGATTTATAACGAAAGAAGGGATATTATGATACGTTTAGCAGTTGACGGTATGGGTGGAGATTACGCACCTGAGCCAATCGTTAAAGGAACAATGATGGCACTTGAAAAATTTGACAATATCGAAATTACCTTATTTGGTGATGAAGTCAAAATGGCTCCCTTTTTGAAGCAGCATCCCAGACTTCATGTGGTACACACATCACATTATTTGTCAATGGGTGAAAAAGATCCAATTAAACAATATCGTACAAATAAAGAAATATCGATGTTCATGGCAATGCAATTTGTTAAAGATGGCAACGCAGATGCAATAGTAAGTGCTGGTCCAACTCAAGCATTAGTCGTTGGTGGACATTTTATTATTAGAAGAATGCCGAGCATGCACAGAGTTGCGATTGCCCCAATAGTTCCATCATATGATGGTAGAGGAAGAATATTATTAGATTCTGGAGCTAACGTTGATTTTAAACCTGAGCATCTTCTTGAATTTGCTGTTTATGCATCAATTATGGCTGAAAAAGTACTCAAGAGATCTAATCCCCAAGTGGCATTAATTAATATTGGAACAGAAGATGGTAAAGGTAGAGAATTTGATAAAGAAACATTTGCTTTACTGAAAGCCAGTAAAGATATTAATTTTTATGGGAATCTCGAACCTAAAGAAATCTTTTTAACTGAAGCGGATATTTTACTATCTGATGGATTCACAGCGAATATTGTTATGAAAACCATGGAAGGTACTGCCAAAGGTTTAGGACAAGTTTTAAAACGCGAAATTAAATCTTCAATATTTGCAACCATTGGGGCTATATTTATGAGAAATGCTTTAAAACGTTTCAAAATGTCTTTGGATGCATCTGAAATTGGTGGAGCATTATTGATGGGATTCAACTCTGTTGTTATTAAAGCCCAAGGATCATCAAAGGAAAAAGGATTTTTTAATGGTATTCGCCAAGCAAAAGAAATGGTTGAAGCCAATGTCATAGAGATTGTTTCAGGTGTTCTGACAAAGAAAGAAGCGGTAAGAGAATGAAAGCTTTACTAAAAAAGCTAAATCTCCCTTATAAAGATGAATCACTTTATGTGATGGCAATGACTCACTCATCATATGCCTATGAAAACCAGACCGAAAAAAATGAAAAACTCGAATTTTTAGGTGACGCAGTTATTGAATTATTAATGAGCGATTATCTTTATAATGAAGATTTGGATAATGAAGGTACAATGACAAAGAAAAGAGCTCAAGCAGTTTGTGAGGAAGCTCTTGTTAAATACGCAACAAAGATAAAACTTACAGATTATATTAAATTAGGTCGGGGTGAGCAGGTTAAAGGAGCAAACGACTCAATGATTGCTGATGCTTTTGAAGCCCTATTTGGAGCCATTTATTTAGATTTGGGTTTCCATGAAGTATATCGAGTGTTTAATAAAATTGTTGTTCCTCATTTCCATCTTGTATGGGAGATTAAAGATTATAAATCCTCACTTCAGGAATACATTCAAAGCGGAGATAAAAGAAATATAAGTTATTCTATCATTAAAGAAAAAGGCCCTTCACATGACCGAGAATTTGAAGCAGTCGTTAAATTAGATAATCATATCATTCTCGGAGTTGGTAAGGGAAGAACAAAAAAAGAAGCGGAGCAAAGTGCTGCACATGATGCACTGAAGAAGGGGAATTATGATTCTAAAGAAAATGTATGAGGATTATGATCTAGCAATTGAACGGATATTGATCAAAGAATATAAGCGTCTTAAACTTTCGATGCAAGAGATGTCGGTTTTACTTGCCTTATTTTCAATTTATAAGAGAAGAAAAACTTTTTCGATTGCTTCTATTTCTAGAAGAGTCGAATTTAATCAAAATGAGATAGGGACATGTGTTGAATCTTTAATGAATAAGGGATTTATGAGTATCATATTAGAAAAAAAAGATGGTAGAGAAAGAGAAATTTTTGATTTAGATACAACATTTAAAAAAATAGAAGATTTATATATAAATGATGAAGTTGAAAAGCTCAAACAACTTCACGAAAATGAAATTAGTGGATCAATTAAACTTATTGAACAAGGGCTTGGAAGATCTTTAATGTCTCATGAACTTGAAAATATAAGAAGATGGTATGATGAAAAAGATTATACGCATGACCAGATTAGTCAAGCTATTTCAGCAGCTAAAGATAGAGTGAGTATCAAACATATTGAAAGATTATTAAGTCAAGTTATCCCTGAAACAATTGAAATTGATCAGGATACTGAAAATGCTTTAGATGAAATATTCAAAAAGATTAAATGAGTAGAATCAATCAAGTCTTAGATGCTCTAAACAATATGTTTCCTGATGCGACAGTTGAACTTGTTCATCATAGTAACTTTGAATTGCTTGTAGCCGTCGTTTTAAGTGCTCAGACAACAGATATTAGTGTTAATAAAATAACCCCTAAGTTATTTAATAAATATCCAACCCCTGCATTATTGGCAGAAGCTGAAGTTCAAGATGTTGAAACTTTAATTCGGTCAATTGGATTATTTAGAAATAAAGCTAAAAATATAAAAATGCTTGCGAGTGAAATAACTTCTAAGTTTAAAGGTGATGTACCGAATAACAGAGTAGATTTAGAGTCTCTTCCTGGTGTTGGAAGGAAAACAGCAAATGTTGTTTTAAGTAATGCATTTGGAATACCTGCACTAGCTGTTGATACGCATGTAGCAAGAGTTTCGGTGAGATTGGGACTAGCTAAAACAGGTGATGCAGTCTTTGAGATTGAAAAAAAATTGATGAAAAAAATTCCCAAAGAATTATGGCAAAAAGTACATCATCAATTTATCTTTTTCGGAAGGTACCTTTGTTTAGCTAAAAAACCCAAGTGCTTTAAATGTCCATTAATTGATTTATGTAAATATCCAGATAAGAATTTCATTGATAAGAAATAAAAAAACCCAGACTTTATTAGAAGTTTGTGTTTTTTTTGCATTTTGAAAAGTTATTTATCAAATGATTTTTTGATTTTGTTTTTTTGCAAATATATAATAATCGAGAAGATATCCGGGAGGGAACTTATGAATATAAATACGTTTCATATTAAGAAACAAGCACGAGCACGCAGAACTAAAAAAATATATGAATCAAGACCATTAGGATCTGCAATTAAATTTAAAAGAGTATCAATGAAAATGACGTTAGAGGAGGGATCGGAGGGTATATGTAGTGTTTCTTATTTATCAAAATTAGAAAATAATTTGATTGAACCTAGCAATCAATTTATCAATTCATTAATGAAACGATTTGGTTTAGAAGATATGTATGAAGAAACCAACGTTAATTATGAAAAAGATCTTAGGACTATTAGCAATCATTTTATTACGGGGACATTTCCCAGTGAGGAGTATCTACAGCCTTATTTGATAAAAGGTGATTATCAATCATTACTCATTCAAATGGGTTATCATACACTCAAAAACAATAACGATGAAGCGATGAAATCGTTTTACGATTTAAAAATGTATATTCCACATCTTAATGATGAAGAGTTTGCTTTGTTCATGATATTTATCAACATTCAACTTTTTCAAGAAAATCGGCATAGTGAAGCCTTTGACTTGTTATTGCTCGCTCCGAATTTTGATGATCTACCTGATCATGTTGTTCTGGTTTTATTGAAATGGAGATTATTAAATGCATTTAGAATGCACCGCATATCTGAAGTCCTTAATCATTATCCACTCTATGTCAATAAAGTTGTTGATATTGAGCTTTACCACCTACTTCAAGAAATTAGAAGCGAATACGTTAAATTTGAAGCGTACTTCAAACATCCAAAAGAACTAGAAAAAACATTGTCTAAAATGTATAGTTTAAGTCAGGAAGATTATGATTATGCTTTAGCAAAATCAATGTTTCATCATCAGAAATATAGTGAATCCATTGCTTTAGGAAAACTATATTATAGGAATAAAAGCCGATGGCTAATTCTTTACTTGATGGCGCTAGATTATGAAAAAATGCACGAAGAAATTGTTAAAGTCATCACCCATCTAGATGAGTTAAAAGAGATATGCAATACATCTAAAATTCTCATCGCACATCTGAAGTATAAATATAATAGTGATAAAGGTCAATTATTAAATTACTTGAGGAGAGAAATATTGGGTATCAAACACTTAACTGATGAATATCATGTATTAGATTACTTAATGGTAGATGCACAAAGGCTATTTTCTAATTACCAACACTACAAAGAAGCTGTTCAAGTGACTACCCATTATTTACCAAAATTAAAAACATTGAGGAAATCAGACGTGTCTGATAGACATGAAGATTAGGGATATTTCATCCCTTTTTCTTTTTTATTAGTTAAAAAAACGCATATTTTATTCAAAAATTGACTAAATTTAAAAAATCTTATATACTTATATAAGCTGAGGAGGGAACAATATGCGAGTTATCAAACTATTCCGCTTAGCAAAGGGCTTCTTCGTACTTTTTTTAATTGGTGCATTATTGACAGCCATTCATCAATGGACTTATTCGAATGTTCCCTTGTTTACACAATTTTTAATCAAAACATTAATGGCGCAACCAGGAATTGCGGTTGGTAATGTTAGTGTAGGTGAAGTTCATTTGCCTGCTTTTTTGCTTTCATATTTTACAAAAACACAAAATGTTATGGAAATTATTATGAGAATTGCTATTTCTTTAATGATTCTTCAAGTCTTTAGATTTTCACTTAGATTTTTTGAAATGTGGTCTAGAGGTTATCTACAGGAAAGAATGGCAGAAAAATTACGCATTCGCCTATATGGGCATATACAGGATTTAAGCTATCAGTTTCATAATAATACAGATACCGGCGATTTAATTCAAAGAAGTACAACTGATGTTGAATCAACAACAGGATTTTTATCGGGAAGAATGCTTGATGTTGTTCATCTGTTAGCAACATTATTTTTTGGTGCTTATCAAATATTTTTAATTAATAAAACAATGGTTTGGGTATCCCTTGCAATCATTCCTTTTGTTGCGGTCTCTTCAACTATATATTTCTTGAAAATTGATAAAATATTTATGAATATCGAACTTACTGAATCAAAAATGATGACAGTTATTCAAGAAAACTTATCGGGAACCAGAGTTGTAAAAGCATTTGCAAATGAAATGTATGAAATTGAAAAAATGACAAACAAAAATAAGGAATATGCAGATGCCTTAATCAAAGCAAATAAGATTGTTGCTGTATATTGGGGTGCAATGGATTTCATTGGTATTGCTCAATACTTAGTGATTATAGCAATTGGTGTTTACTATGTTCAAAGAGGATTGATGGACGCTGCAGGTGTTGTTGCATCACTTGCTTTAGTTGGTATGCTCATTTGGCCAATACGTGGGTTAGGTAGAATGATCAATGATTTTGGGAAAGCACTAGTAGCATCAGATCGTATCAATGAAATATTGGATAAACCAAGCGAATATGATGATGATGGTACACAAACTCCAGAAATTCAAGGCAATATTGAATTTAGAGATGTATCATTTAAATTTGAAGATACAAATGAGCATTTGTTAAAAAAAGTTAATTTTAAAATTGAAGCGGGACAAACAGTTGCAATTATTGGTAGAACAGGTAGTGGTAAATCGACAATTATTAATTTATTACTTAGAATGTACGAATATCAAAATGGGGATATCTTTGTTGATGGAATTTCACTTAGAGATATCAAGAAAAAGCATATGAGAACTCAAGTAGGTGTTGTTCTTCAAGATCCATTCCTTTATTCAAAAACAGTTTATGAAAATATTGCTATTGCACATAAAAATGCTGCAAAAGATCGTATTTATATGGCAGCAGAAGTTGCTGCACTAGAAAAAGATATTAAAACTTTTAAACAAGGTTATGAAACGATTGTTGGTGAAAAAGGAACGACCCTCTCGGGTGGTCAAAAGCAAAGAGTAGCAATTGCTAGAGTCTTGGTTTCAGATAAACCAATCTTGATTTTTGATGATGCACTTTCTGCAGTCGATACAAAAACTGACACGATGATTAGAGAAGCATTAAAGAATAAAAACTATAAGCATACAACAATCATTATTACACATAGAATAACAACAGCTAGAGAAGCTGATTTAATAATTGTTTTGGAACAAGGTAAGATTGAAGTTATAGGGACACATGAAACTTTAAGCAAAACACCGGGTTTATATCAAAAGTTATGGAGCATTCAAGGCAAACTTGAAAAAGAATTCCAGGATCTTGTGAAAAGAGGTGATAGCGATGCATCATGAAGAAGATCAAGATATCTTATATAAAGTTCAACTTGGAACTTGGAAAAAGATAATTACAATCGTATTTAAGTCGAAAAAAAGGATTATGCTTTTGATCCTCTTTTCAGGTTTCATTGCACTTTTGGATAGTGCGTTTCCATTGATTAATCGATATGCAATTGATACCTTTTTCATTGGTGGGGACTATTCTTCATGGCCATACTTTGTAGTAGTTAATATCCTTGTAGCGTGTGGTTTTGGGTTTGGCATATGGGGTTTTATCTATCAAGCAGGAATTATTGAAGCAGAAGTTAGCTATGAACTAAGAAGACAAGCATTTAAGAATCTTCAAAAGCTATCACATACTTATTTTGATAAAACACCACAAGGTTGGATTATGGCCAGAATGACTTCTGACGCAAGAAAATTATCTTTGATTATATCTTGGGGAATTATTGATTTTGTATGGGCTACTTTCTCAATGGTCATTATTTTAGTTATTTTATACCTTACATTTTTTAAACTAGCACTAATCATTACAGTTGCATTACCCATTATGCTTTTTGTCGCATTTGTTTTTAGAAAACTTATTTTAAAACAACATCGAATTGCTAGAAGATATAATTCTCAGTTGACAGCACAGTATAATGAAGGATTTTTAGGAGCAAAAACAACAAAGAGTTTAAGTATTGAAGATAACAATTATTTTGAATTTTCTGAAACGGCATACCAATTAAAACGGTATAGTGTAAGGGCAGTTATATCATCAGCTCTTTTCTCATCAATTATCTTAGTTATTGCATATTTTGCGGTTGCAACTACAATAGTTAGAGGTTCTGTATTTGTTCTTGAAACTATTGTTACAATTGGGACCTTACAGATGTTTATTGCTTATACAATTAATTTTTTTGAACCTGTTATGGCACTGTCAACAATTGTCTCTGATCTACAAAACGCCCAAGCCTCTGCAGAACGCATTGTTAGCCTAATAGAGACAAAATCTGATTTAGTAGATACGAAAGAAGTTGAAGAAAAATATGGTTCTCTCTTTGATGATCACAAGGAAAATTGGGAACCTTTAGTTGGAGATATTGAATTTAGAGATGTTACATTTTATTATAAGGAAAACGAGAATATTTTAACCAATTTCAACTTAAAAGTGAAAGCGGGTCAAAGTGTAGCTTTAGTTGGACATACAGGATCTGGAAAAACAACAATTGTTAACCTTTTATCAAGGTTCTATGAACCTAAATCCGGAGCTATCTTAATTGATGGTAAAGAATATCGAGATAGAAGTATTCATTGGCTTCATAGTAAATTAGGTTACGTACTTCAAAGCCCACATTTATTTAGCACGACAGTTATGGAAAACATTCGATATGGTAGATTAAATGCAACCGATGATGAAGTAATTGATGCCGCCAAAATTGTTGGTGTTGATGACTTTGTTAAAAATATGGATTTAGGATATCAGACATTTGTTGGAGAAGGCGGAAATTTATTATCTGTTGGACAAAAACAATTAATATCATTTTCACGTGCAGTTTTGGCAAATCCAAGAATTTTGATTTTAGATGAAGCAACATCATCAATTGATTCTGAATCTGAAGTAATCATTCAGAAAGCTACAGATATGTTATTAAACGATCGAACAAGCTTTATTGTAGCACATAGATTATCAACGATTGTTAATTCTGATTTGATTGTTATGCTTGAGATGGGTGAAATAGTTGAAATGGGTTCTCATGAGGAGTTACTTGCTAAAAAAGGCGCTTACTATGAACTCTATCGAAATCAATTCATTAAGGAAAAAGCGAAAGAATACGAAGATAATCTTTGATTTCAAGTAAAAGGACGTCGTACACACTATCATAAGATAGAGGTGATTAGATGTCCTTTTTATTATCCTTTTTTAGTTTTTTTACAATTTTATCAGTAAGGGTTGATTGGATTAATGATTTTCTTGATATTCCTCTATTCTCACAAATAGATGATTATAAAGAACTACCCGAAGCTCAACTATTTATCGGAAATATCCAAGTTGATGATCCACTTATGTACTATGAGCGAGATGGTGTAGATCACACCTTTTTTTCGGTAGTCACAACAAATTACATTAGAACGTTTACCATTCGATATCGCGTCACATTTCCCACATATCAGATTGTCCAAACTCAAGATATTGTTTTTAATATCGTCGATCTTATTTCCCCAACAATTATCCAATTACCCATCTTTAGGATACCTTTAGGTGAGCGTATGCCAGATTTGTTTGAGGGAATAATTATATCTGATAATTATGATGACTCCGAGTATCTCAATGTAAGTGTTAATAGCTTTGAAGTCATATTAAATCAGGTTGGGACCTATGATATATTCTATCAAATTTCAGATTCATCAGGTAATATATCACAAGGAGTATCTTCGCTTGAAATATATGACTATCTCGCACCGGTAATTGTTCAAAAAGAAGCATTGATTTTACCATTTGGAAAATCATTTGAGTGGCAAGATTATTTTGATATTTCTGATAATGATGATCCGTTTCCCGATGTTGTAGTTGATACAACGCATGTGGACTTTCAAAAATTAGGAACTTATGTGGTTTTACTTACTGCAATAGATAAGAATCTTTTGTCAACAGAAAGATTTTATAGTCTTATTATTGTTGATGATGAATCTCCATCTATCATTGTTAAAAGTCAACCGCCCCCAATTCCGGTTTTCACATCTCCAAGTGAAATTGACTTTTACGATTATATATTGAGTGTGAGTGATAATTATGATGAAGTTAGTATTTTGGATGTTCAATTTTGGTTTGATATCGAGTTTAATGTGTTAGGTGTCTATGACGTGTATTATCACATTGAAGATTTATCGGGTAATTGTTTTGATCTCAAGATGAAAATTAGTGTGATTGATGATGAGAAACCAACTATTCATCTTATTTCTCCTCTAATATTTGATGTTTTTGATGCTGAACCTTTCTACATTGATTATGTTGAATATGGAGATAATTATGACGATTTTGAAGATTTGATTTTTAAAATGAGTGAATCTGTAAAAATGGATAAAGTTGGAAAATATCCTATTATTTTTGAGGTCACAGATGAATCCGGAAATAAAGCTTTTTTGGGAACATATGTTGAAATTGTTGATTGTATACCGCCTATGATTAATCAGCTTAATGACATCATCATCACTGATTTTATGGCAAAAGATGTCACTTATTATTTTGAAGCTAACGATAACTATGATGGTGTAAATCAAATTTCAATTGAAATTGATGATACATTGGTTGATTATGAGAACATTGGAATTTATACTCTTTGGGTATACGCATATGATTTATCCAATAACATTAGGGAATTAGAGACAACAATCATAGTTATTGATATAATTGAACCTGAATTTACACTAAAGCAATCATTATTGACACTTGAAATCTTTTCACAACCCGTTAATCTCACATCATATATTTCAGATATTTCTGATAATTATGATATGTTGTCGGTTGATGATATGACAATAAATGGTGATATAGATTATGAATCGTTAGGTGTTTATGTTATCTCTTATGAGTTGCAAGATTATTCGATGAATAGGACAGAAAAGAAATTATATATCACAATTGATGATAGAACTCCTCCATCAGTTGAAATGACACAAATGACGCTTTATACAGGTGAATATTTTGATCCGTTGATAGGAATAACAACATTCGATAATCTTAATCAAATAGAAATCCATGTATTTCCTGAAATTTTGGATACTAGTCATCCAGGAAAAAAAGAAGTAACTTATGTTATATCTGACGAAAGAGGTAACTATACAACACAAGTTAGGGAAGTAATTATTACTCCTCGAGAAGTTACAAATGAAATCACAGATTACTTGCCCGTTTTAATGGTTACATTAATTGGGATTGGAGCTTGTTACTATTTATATCGTAAAATGACATAGGGTCAAGTCTTTGACAAACTATTTCATTTACTCTATAATGTCTATTGACATAGAAATGTTTTAATAAAAGGAGATTGTTAATATGGCAGATGTATTACTAACTTTTTGGAGTGGAACTGGAAATACTGAAATTATGGCAGAAAAAATAAAAGAAGGAATAGAAAAAACTGGTACAAAAGTAGATTATAAACCGATATATAAGGTTAATATAGATGATGTTTCTAATTACAATAAATTGATTTTTGGATGTCCAGCAATGGGTGTAGAAAATCTTGAAGAAGATGAATTCGAACCCTTTTTTAATGGGATTGAAAAGACACTTCAAGGTAAAAAGATTGCTCTATTTGGATCATATGGATGGGGTGATGGAGAGTGGATGGATATTTGGCAAGAACATGTCAAAGAAATCGGTGCAATTCTTTATGATGAAGGTTTTAAAATTAATTCAACACCAAGCGGTGAAGAAGAAGAAAGTTGTATTGCTTTTGGTGAAGCATTTGCAAAATTCTAATCAATTTGAAAAAATGCTACGTCAGCATTTTTTTTATATAATAAATCAATGTTAAATTGGTATAATAGAGCTAGGTGATTAATGTGTTTGGTGTTCTTTATCTTCAAAGTTCATATAGTATGCTGAAAAATACTATCCCCCTTTCTTCCTTAGTAAAGGAAGCAAAACAGGGGGGATATGATTTTATTGCGTTAAGTGATGAAAATCTACATGGAATGTTGTCACTCATGCGCGAAGCAAAAAAAGAAAAACTTAAACCTGTTTTAGGTCTCAAGATCAAAGTTCAAACCGATCTTGATGAAACAGGCTTTTTAATCTATGTGAAAAATGAAGTAGGGTATCAAAATCTACTTAAAATCGCTTTGAATATGAATGAAAAAACATTTGATTTTGATTTCCTTGTTTCGCTGCAAAAAGGTTTAATCTTTATCAGTTCAGGTCGAGATTCTAAAATAGATCAATCAATCCTTAAAGAGGATTTGAATACAGCAAAATATTGGATCTTAAAATGTAAAGAATCATTTGATGATTTTTATTTGGGTTTATCATTAGATACATTTGATCATGAAATGAAAGTTGCTCCAATGATGTATCAATTATCAGAACAAGTAAAAATCAAGATGGTTCCATTGCATCAAACATCATATTCTCAAAAAGAGAATAAAGAGGTCTATGAAGCATTAATCAAGATTGATGATGATAAAAATGAAATGCCAAAAGATGCCAATTATGCATTTTTATCAAAAAAAGAACTTATTCAAATGTTTTCTGATTATCCCTATGTATTTGATAGTTTAAAACTTATGATAGATTCTATCGTTTATGAATGGAAAGAACCCCAATTTGAAATGCCAATTTATCAAGTTGAAGATGGAACACCAAGTCAATTTTTACGATCATTAGCAAAAATTGGATTGAAAAAAAGATTAACAAAAATTCCAAATGCAAATATTAAGGTATATCAAGATAGATTACTTTATGAATTATCTGTCATCCATAAAATGGGTTTTGATAATTACTTCTTAATCGTTTATGATTTTGTTAAGTATGCGAAAACACATGGTATTTTAGTGGGTCCGGGTCGTGGATCATCTGCAGGTTCCCTTGTTGCTTATTGTTTGGGAATTACAGATGTTGATCCAATCACATATGATTTATTGTTTGAAAGATTTTTAAATCCGGAAAGAATCAGTATGCCAGACATTGATATGGATTTTCCAGATAATAAAAGAGATGAAGTGCTCCAATATGTAAAACAAAAATATGGTGATCACCATATTGTTTCAATTGTTACTTTTGGAACATTCGCACTTAGATCATCCATACGTGATATTGCTCGAGTGATGAAAATTGACCCATCAAGGGTTAAAGGTATTATTCAAAGAGTAATTAATGATGATGTTGATGAAACAGATTACGAAATGGTCAGATTATTGAACGTTGCTAAAAAGATAGAAGGTCTCCCTAGACATACTGGAACGCATGCTGCTGGTATGATTTTGGCTCAGCAGGATTTAATGAACCATATTCCTTTGCAAAAAGGGTTGTATGACTTTTATCAAAGTCAACTAGAAGCTAAAGATCTGGAATCGTTAGGATTGTTAAAAATTGACTTTTTAGGTATTAGAAATCTAGCAGTTATCGATGAAGTGATTTCAATGATTAAAAAAACAGGAGAATCATTCAATTTAGCTGAATTAACATTAGACGACAAGAAGACTTATGAACTTTTAGAAAGTGCCGAAACTAGTGGAATATTCCAATTAGAATCAATGGGAATGCGTGCTGTTCTTAGAAAATTAAAACCAAATCAATTTGAAGATTTAGTGGCAATTTTAGCTTTATTTAGACCAGGTCCAATGGATAATATAGATGAATATATCGCAAGAAGAAATGGGAAATCATTTGATTATATTCATCCCAAATTAGAAACAATTTTAAAACCTACTTACGGAATTATTGTTTATCAAGAACAAATTATGAGAATTGCAAATGAATTTGCAGGTTATACTTTAGCTGAAGCTGATCTATTAAGAAGAGGTATATCAAAAAAAGATAAGCATATTCTCGAAGAGGAAAGAAAGAGATTTATAAAGAAGTGCCAAGAAAAATCATATAGTGCTGAAATTAGCGAACAAATATATAACTATATCGTTAAATTTGCTGATTACGGATTTAACAGAAGCCACAGTGTTGCTTACGCGCTTGTTGCCTATCAAATGGCTTACTTAAAAGCAAATTATTTTCCATTGTTTATGACAATCCTTTTATCGAGTGTTACAGGAAATGAAGGCGTGACAGTTGATTATATTAATGAAGTAAAAAGACATCAGATTAAAGTGCTTTCCCCATCAATTAGCCATTCCACTGACCAATATATCTACGATGATCAAGCAATATACTTACCTTTATTAGCTATAAAAAGCATAGGTAGATTAACTGTGCAAAAAGTGATTGAAGAACGTGATAAAGGGGAATTTACAGATTATCAAAACTTTAAATTAAGAATGAAAAAAGATTTAAATGAAAAAAATGTTGAAATGTTGATTCATAGTGGAGCACTTGATAAATTTGAATTGAATCACAAAACCCTAATTGACCATAAACAAATTGATAATGCTGGATACGAACAATATGTAACGGATTATAAGATGATGATTTCTACTGATTATTCATTTGCAGAAAAAGCAGAATATGAGAAGGAAGCGCTTGGGTTTAATATCATATACAATCCCATGATGGCATATCAAGACATTATTAAATCTCAACATTTAAGAACATTAAGTGCATTAGAAACACAAAAAGAAATTGAAGTTTTAGCTTACATCAAAAAAATTAAAACGATTAAAACCAAACAATCAAAAACGATGGCATTTGTTGAATTAGATGATGGCATGATTCAAATAGAAGCAACTATTTTTAATGAAGTTTATACAAAATATACCGACTTATTAACAAACGAGATTAGAATTTTCAGAATCAAAGAAAACATCTATAAAAATAAAAAATCATTTGTTATTGAATCAGTTAGAATTGTTTAAAGAGTCCAAGAATTTGTTTTCTAAATTTAGGGTGATATAATGAATAAAGAAAATAGAAATCATATATTTAAGGCCATTGCGATTGGCTTGATTGTCAATATCGTTTTGACAATCTTAAAATTAACAACAGGGATCTTAGGGCATTCAGAAGCTTTAACAAGCGATGGATTGAACTCTTTTTCCGATGTTTTCATTAGTTTGATGTTACTTATTGTGTTAAGAATAGCTACGAAAAAACCTGATCATGATCATCCTTATGGACATGAAAAATATGAAGGAATAGGTTATTTTTTACTAGGTATTATTTTCTTAATCACGGCTATTTTTATTGAAAATAATTCTATAAAATCAATTTTGCTCTATATTGAAAATCCTGAAAGTGTGATTGCTCCATCAATTTTGACTCTCATCATTTCGATAATTGCATTAATTGTTAAGCTTTTCCTGTTCAGATATTATTTGCTGGTGAGTAAAAAAACAGGAAGTCTTGCGATAAAAGCAGATTCAAGAAATCATTTGATTGATGCATGGGCGACATTGTTTTCTGTCATTGGGATTACGCTTTCTCAGTTCAATTTAATTATATTTGACTACATTGCTTCAATAGTGATAGGACTATTTATCTTAAGATTAGCTATCCAAATTCTTAAAGAATCAATTGATTACTTAACCGATCAAGCACCGAGTGATGAGGACATAAAAAGTATCAAAACGATTATCATGGCTGTCAAAGGCGTAATCAGTGTTGATGACTTAAAAGTTAGAAAACATATGACAAAAGAATATGTTGACGTGGAAATTGGAGTTGACGCATCACTAACACTTGAAAAAGCACATAAAATTGCTGAAACTGTACATCATCAGGTTGAAAAGAAGTTTCCAGAGGTACTTCACTGTATGGTACATGTAAATCCACATAGATAGTAATTGCTTTAGATATATTAAGATTTTACTAAATAAGAGCTTTTTGGACACATAAAATATATACGTAGTTATATTTGATTGTGTTTAATGGGCTTTTTTGGTAAAATTGATACAAGAAATAAGTAGTTAGAAAGGCGGGAGCATATGCCATCATTCTTAATGATTCAATGGGGAGTTATCGGCTTTTTCGTAGGAATACACTTTTTGATTGGATTTTTACGAGGTTCTAGCAAGTCCACCTACTTCACTATTGTAAGTATAATCTTGACGGTCATTACTCTGTGGATTGTTTCTATCATCTCATTTAGTTGGATTTTCGGATCCTCCTTTTCACTTGCTTCACTTTTACAATTCGTAGAGAAATATACAGGTTCATTAGTCCCTGCAGAATATATCACTTATTTAGAAGATCCTGCATTATCGGGATTTATTGTCGCTATCATGGATTTAGTTTTGAGAATTATTGCATTTGTTCTTTTATATCCATTCATTAAATTTTCACTTACACTAACGATTTTTAGACCAATTTGGAAGCATGGTATAAAAAAAGCATTATTGAAAAAACAAAATGAAAAACAAGAAGTTATATTTGAAGAAAAAGGTTTAGTAGATAAGAAGTTTGTTAAAAGTAAAAAACTTAAGAAAAATGTTTTAGGAAGATTTTTTGGAGGAGCAATGGGTGCCGTTAGAGGCTTCGTTGTTGCTTTTGTCTTTTTAATACCCGTTTTAGTTTTCTCGGGTTATTTATCAGTCGTTTCAACTGATGTCGTTATTGATGATACATCAAATCAGACTTTAAGCACCGGTAACCAACAACTCATTGCAATTCCTTCTGAAATTCAAGACATCTTAGATAATATTAATGAAATGAATCAAGGTGGGTTATCCTCAATGACAAAAGATATTTTGATTGGTGGAAAACCGATTGAACAATATATTTTTAACCGTGTATTTACTACACAAGTTAAAGATGCATCAGATCAGGTAACTCAATTGAATTTTGGTGAGGAACTTGAGGGTATTTTTGGTATTGCTGGTATTTTGATTGATGGGGGATATCTTGATGACAATTTCGATTATAATACGATATCAAGTGATAATTTAGATGATATCGAACAAATATTTATCTATATTAGCAACTCAGATCTACTAAATTTCTTAATTCCTTTTGCTACACAATATGGTTTACAGGTTGCCCTACCAGAATTTACAGAGTACGGTAATCCATATGAAAATCCTGATGCAGCTGCAGCACTTGAGTTATTTACGAGTATCGATTGGTCAGATGAATTCATGAATATTTATGGCATCGTTGAAGCTGTGTTAACTTTTGGATCAGTTGATGAATTAATGAATTATGCAGATAATCCAGAGTTATTATTAGAAATGACTCCAGCAGAAGCAGAGGCATTTACTGATATTATTCGTGCGATGGGTGACATGCAAACGCTCGTTTTATTAAATGCGGGACTTGGTTATGCAGTAACTCTTGATGAAGTTCAATCAAAAATCACATGGGTTGATCCATTAGATGTTGAAGCATATATCCAAGATCGTTTAGGGTTTATTTTAGACGATCCAGATTTCTTTATTGGCGAAGATGGAGAAATTGACAGATTTGCTTCGTTGATTGAAACAATATTTACAGATGAATATGGTGATGTTGATCTCACTGAACTATTTGATAGTATCAGTGATCCAGCAGCATTTTTAGATGCTCAAAATCCGGATTGGATTGGAGCTATTATAGATAAAGTTGTTGATTTACAACTTATTGTAGAAGCAATTCCTATTGGTGTTGATTATGGTGTCAATACAGTTTTAGGTGATCAGATGATAGAAGAACAGCTTGCTGAAGATATCACAACAGCATTAAATGAAATTGAGTGGGATGCTGAAATTATGAATATCGGTAATATTTATACAGAAGCACTACAATTAGGTTTATCAACTGCATTTGGTGAAAATGCAGACACATTTGGTTTTATTGATGAAGTTGTAGCAAATCACATGACATCAATGAGAGCCATTGTTACACATATTTTTGAAGATAGTCAAGTAGTAAATGTTGCTATTGAAATTGCAAGTCCAGCTTTAGTTGATAGATTTGTCACAGATGATATGCTGAATGACTTAATCAATGAGGCATTGATTAGCGATCCAGTTAGCGGCGTTGTTGATTTCAACTTTGGACAAGAAGTCAATGGGTTATTAACAATACTCGAATCAGTTTATGGATTTACTACTGCCTCTGAACTTGGTAATTTTTCAACCATGGATTTAGATCAAAAGGTTGAATTGTTTTCTCAGTTTGGATCTTTAACGGATACTGAATTTACAGCATTTGAAGATGCTTTTAAGGATTTACAAATATTAGATCGCATGGGCATAAGCGCGTTAGACTATGCTAAGGATTCACTTGGTATCGAAGAACTATATGTTCCATCTGAAGTAAATTTAGGTGATGATGTCGCCTCAGTATTAGGTTTAGCATATTATGCAGCCAAATATACTTATGATAATCAGGCAGATTATTCAAGTTATGAAGATATTGATTTTGCACCATTATTAGCAGATGACACATTTAGATCATATTTAATGTCAACGACTTTAGAAAATCATTCGAATCTTTTATTTACTAATATTGCTTATAATATCCAAAGATTTAGTGAAGATGAATCGATGTCAGAATATATTGCTATTCCTTCAACACTTGCGACAGAAGATCCCGAAGGTGTAGTATGGGAAACTGAAGTGAATGCTTTCTTAGGTGCTATTCTTGATTTAGGTGCATCATTTGAAGGTTCATCAGTGATGAACTTCTCAGTTCATGATGTTTTAGGCTTAACAGAAGATACGTCAACTGCTTCAATGGAATTATTTACTCAATTTGCTGATCCATTAAAAGCAGAGGATGCATTTGGTAGCCTAGACTCTTCACAAATTCTAAGAACTAGTCTTGTAAATATCATTGATACGTTTGCTGGTTCAGCAACCGAATCATTAGGATTTTCAATGACTACACCAGAAATTGCCCTTGATGGCGAAATGCTTGCTACGGGTATGATTGTTGAATTAATTAACGGTTTAGCTATTGTTGCAAGTGATGCATTCGAAACTATGGGTGTTACAACACTTGCTGATGTTCAAGCTCAAGAAGGTACTGATGCTTATCTTAATGCATATAGTCAACTTGAGGATGAAAGCCTTGATGCCTTAGGTGATATAACGATCATCAGAGGTATGTTAAGTGATGTCTTATTAAATCCAGATATGCAATCATATTTGGTTGACACAATGAACGAGGCTCAAGATCTATTCGTTATTGATGATGATTTCTTTGCAGTTGATCCGATTTTATTAGATATCGAAGGTGCCGTTAAAGCAGAAGAAGTCAGTAATTTATTAATTGCTGTACGCTCTTTGGGAGTTACCGATTCAGAAGCTTTATCCACAATAGGTTTAGAAACAGTTACAGACTTAATTGATCGTAATATTGATCCTGGTACAGGTCAGGATGATTTTGACCGCGTTTTCGATTCGGGTATTTTATATATAACTTTAGACAAAGTATTCCAATTAGATGCTATAGGAACATTCGTTGCTGATACATTAAGCGAATCACTAGGTACTAACATGACAACATTTGATATCACACCCCCAGATGCTATGCTTGGTAATGCTATTGATGATGAAGCCATCGAAGTGAATAGAATTCCTAAAGATGAATTCAGAAGAATGATGAATTCTATAGGTGTTCTAGGAGATTTATCGACAATTGGCTTAGATACATTCTCTAATTTAGTAGATCCTACAGTACCCGTAGATGACTTTACAACATTTATCGCTTCGGATTATATCTATGTTATCTTAGCTCGCTTATTTGAAGATGAAGCATTTGGAGATTATATAGGCGAAATGCTCAATGGTGCATTTGGAGATGATCCAATCACATTAACAATGTCTGCTCCAGAAGATGCTAAGGGTACAACTGGTGTTGAAGAAGACTTAATGACAAGAACTGAATTACATAATTTAATGGTCTCATTTGATATGCTAGGATTAAGTGATGGAACAGATATATCTATTGCAACCATTATGGGTATGGTTGGTGCAAATGAAGATTTAGCAGGAGAAGATGATTTTGATCGTTTCCTTGAATCTAAGTATTTAAATGATAAAATTTCTCAACTTCTATTATCTGATCAAATTATTGATTTGATAGGAGCGGGACAATTTACATCAGCTGATTTTATACTTCCTGATTCCGCAACAGAAGGCGCAGTTGGTGAAGAAAGACTTACAAGTCAAGAAATTTATGACTTGTTTGCTGGATTAAATATTTTAGGTTTATCAGATTTTGATAATGTTGATCTTGGAATTGATACAGTTACAAGTCTTACTGAAACACAAGTTAATGAGTTGTTAGATTCTACTTATCTCTATGTTGTAATCGATTTAATGATTAAATCACAAGATACACTGACTTTACCTGATACAGCATTTGAAACCTCCGGTGATTTTACAGATATGATTATGAAGAGTGAAGTAGTAGATGTCATTAATGCTATTAATATTTTAGATATTGATTTAGATAATATTGATCCTTCAACGATTACAATTGGACAGATTACTGATGTATTGGCGCAAACAGATTCTGCGATAGTTCAATCCTTATTATCTCAAGCAATCATTGATGCATTGGGCGAAGATTCTATTCCAGATGATGCCTATGAAGGCGATCCAATTAATAACTTAATATCATCAGCTGAAATAGATGCTTTAATTGCTGCACTTGATATTCTTGGCGGTGGTGATCCATCAGTAACGATTACAGAAGTTGATGTTACTACAATCACTGTAGGAGATGTTGATGCACTATCAGATACAGAATCAACCATCATTAAACAGATGATTTCTGATGCGATTATTGATGCATTAGGTGTTGGCCTCATTCCAGATGATGCTTATGGCTTATCTTCAGGATCAAGCAATGGAATTATCCTATTAGGTGCTGGAACAGTTCAACTTGCTGGAACAGCTGCACCACGTTTATCTGATGCAGAATTACAAGCAATGATTGATGCTCTAGTTATTTTAGCTGGGGATCCAGATGTTTTAGTTACTGATGTCTCAACAGATGTTTCAGTTGATAAAGCTATACAACTTAAAGGAACACAATCATTTATCATTAAACAATTAATTTCAGATAATTTAGTCGATACACTTGGAGCTTCTTCAATGCCTGCTGATGCATTTATTGATGGAGATGTCGATGGTCGCTTATTAGATGCGGAAATTGACGCGTTGATTGATGCACTTGAAATATTAGCTGGTGATGATACTACAATACTCGTTACTGCAATAAGTACTGATATTAATGTTGGTCAAGTAAGCGAACTTGCTTTATTACCATCGCTTGTTACTAAACAATTAATCTCTGATCAAGTAGCAGATCAAATAGATCCACTAGATGAAGGAAAAATTCCTCTAGAAGCTAGAGAAGACGGTATAGCTACAAACCGTTTCACAGATGAAGAAATCACTGCAATGGTAGAAGCACTTCAAATTTTATCTGGATATGATGATACTGTACTTGTTACAGCAATATCTACAGATGTTACCGTTGGACAAGTCAAAGATTTTAAGGGTACTGCATCCTATATCATTAAACAATTAGTATCTGATGCCTTAATTGATACTTTAGGCGCAGCCGCAATTCCTGATGAAGCACATATTGATGGCGATTCAAATAAACGTCTTTTAGATTCTGAAATAGATGCGATGATTGATGCATTGGGTATTTTAGGTGAAGATACAGATTTGGTTACAGCAATATCTACAGATGTTACTGTTGGACAAGCTAAAGATTTAAATCTTTTACCTTCAACAATAACTAAACAACTTATTTCAGATGCTGTTGTTGACACGATTGATCCGCTAGACGAAGGCAAGATTCCAAGTGAAGCTTATATTGGAGGATTATCAACAAATCGTTTAACTGATGCAGAAATATCAGCTATGATTGATGCTCTAGATACACTATCGGGTCATAATGATCTTGTATTGGTTGCAAATATTTCAACTGATGTTACTGTTGGACAAGTCAAAGAATTTAAGGGTACTCCATCATATATTATTAAACAATTAGTATCCGATACCGTAATTGATACAATAGGTGCAGCAAAAGTTCCTAACGAATCTTATATTGGATCCGATCCACTCAATAGATTAACAGACACTGAAATTGATGCAATGATTGATGCCTTAGATATTCTAGGTGAAGATACAGAATTAGTTACAACAATATCTACAGATGTTAATGTAGGACAGGCAGTCGCATTTAAGGGCACACCTTCCTATATCGTTAAACAATTATTATCAGATGCGATCATTGATGCAATCGATCCAACTGATGCAGGCAAGATTCCTGATGAAGCACATATCTTAAGTGATCCGCTCAATAGATTAACAGATGCAGAAATCGATTCAATGATTGATGCTATTGAAATTCTTGCTAATGGTGATCATAACTTGGCGGTCACATTGATTTCAACTGATGTAACTATTGGACAGGTTAAAGACCTAAACGAACTTACTTCATCAATTACAATAAAATTAATATCAGATGCAATAATTGATGCTGTTGGTTTGGCTAATGTACCTGATGACGCTTATCTCTCAGATACTCCTGGCAACAATTTAAAACCAGCAGAAGTTGATGAAATGGTTCTTGCACTAGAAATTCTTGCAGGAAAAGTTGCTGGTGATCCAGAAGATGAAGTTGATGATGTTTTAGTTGCTTCAGTTAGTACAGCCGTTACAAATGGACAGACGCAACAGCTTAAGACAAATGCTTCAGTGATCATTAAACAAATTGTCTCAGATGCAGTTGTTGATATGATTGGTGTTGGAGATATTCCTGTAGCATCATATCGCAATAGTGATCCAGCTGATCGTTTAACTGATTCTGAAATTGTTTCTATGATAGATGCAATTGATATATTGGCTGATGGCAATGATGCATTATTAGTTACAGCAATTGGTACCGATGTCACGATTGGGCAAGTTAAGGGCTTAAATGCCTTAACATCCTTAATTACAGAAAAATTAATCTCAGATTCAATAATAGATGCTGTTAGTTTAGCTAATGTACCTGATGATGCTTATCTCTCAGATATTCCTGGTAATAATTTAAAATCAGCAGAAGTTGATGAAATGATTCTTGCATTGGAAATTCTTGCAGGAAAAGTTGCTGGTGACCCAGAAGATGAAGTTGACGATGTCCTAGTTTCTTCAGTTAGCACAACAGTTACAAATGGACAGACACAACAACTTAAGACAAATAATTCAGTAATCATTAAACAAATTATATCAGATGCAGTTGTTGATATGATTGGTGTTGGAGATATTCCTGTAGCCTCGTATCGCAATAGTGATCCAGCAGATCGTTTGACTGATTCTGAGATTACTGCCATGATTGATGCAATTGATATATTGGCTAATGGCAATGATGCATTATTAGTTTCCACAATTGGTACCGATGTCACGATTGGCCAAGTGAAAGGCTTAAATGCTTTGATATCCTTAATTACCGAAAAATTAATCTCAGATTCAATAATAGATGCTGTTGGTTTAGCTAATGTACCTGATGATGCTTATCTCTCAGATACTCCTGGCAATAACTTAAAACCAGCAGAAGTTGATGAAATGATTCTTGCATTAGAAATATTAGCAGGATCAGTTATTCCGGGCGATGTTGATGCCGTCTTGGTTTCTTCAGTGAGCACCAATGTAACAATCGGACAAGCACAAGATTTAGATACAAGCGTAACGGGTTCATCAATTATTAAATTTATTATCTCAGATTCAATTATTACAATGATTACAGCACCTAAGATTCCTGCTGATGCATATAATACAACTTATCCTGGTCGTTTGAGCGATCAAGAAATTACAGATATGTTAGGTGTATTATCGGTACTTGGTGATTCAGCTGATCCTGTTTCAACAATTGATACAGATATCAATATCGGACAATTAAAGAGCTTAAATGCTTCACCATCATTAATTATTGAAAAACTGATTAGCGATTCGATTATTGATGCAGTAGGTGTTTCAAATGTTCCACTCGATGCTTATGTCAATGGAGATTCAAATAATTATTTAACTGAAAATGAAGTATCAGCCATGATTCTTGCACTAGAAATACTAGCTGGTAAAGTAACTGGAGATCCTGCTGATGCAGTTGATCATGTTGCTGTTTCATCAGTAAGTACAGATGTAACCATTGGACAAACAAAAGCACTTGATATATCAGGTACGGGTTCATCTATTATTAAATTTATTATCTCAGATTCAATTATTACAATGATTACAGCACCTAAGATTCCCGCTTCAGCATATCACGCGACATATACAGACCGTTTGAGTGATCAAGAAATTTCAGATATGCTTGATGTCCTAGGATACTTAGGAGCTCCAACTGATCCCGTATCAACAATTGATGTTGATATTACGATTGGTCAGCTTAAAGATATTCAAACTTCACCATCAATTATTATGACAAAACTTATTTCTGACTCTATCATTGATGCTGTTGGTTTAGCTAATGTACCTGATGATGCTTATCTTTCAGATAATTCAAATAACAACTTAAAGGCAACAGAAGTAACTAATATGATATCAGCACTTGAAGTATTTGCTGGTGTTGTCGTTCCTGGCGATCATGATTCAACGAAGATTTCAGGTATCACAACAACAAATGTAACGGTTGGTCAAACACAAGATCTATCTACAAACGGCTCAGCAATCATCAAGTTCATCATCTCTGATTCAGTTATTACGATGTTTGGTGTGGCTAATATACCAAGTGAAGCTTATCATACAACCCATACAGACCGCTTAAGTGATGAAGAAATTGTTGCTATTGCGGATGCATTAGAAGTTCTTGGTGCTCCAGGTGACTCAGTAAATGCATTAAGCACTGATGTAACAGTTGGTCAAACACAAGCATTAGATACAACAGCAACCGGTTCAGTCATTATTAAACAAATGATTTCTGATTCAGTTGTAGATATGCTCGGTGCACCTCGTATTCCTGATACAGCATATATTGCAAGTAACCCAGCAAATAGACTCACAGATTCTGAAATTGGTTACATGCAAGAATCATTATTACCTCTAGCTGGTGGAAATTCAAGCACACTTGTATCTGCGATTACAGTTACAGAAAGTACATTAAGTGTTGCAACACTCAAATCATTCCCTGATCAATCAATTATTATGAATAGAATGATTTCTACAGCTTTGATTGATGGTATCGATAATATTCCTGATGAAAGTTACACAGAATTAGTTAACAAGAAGGATATTAAGAGACCTGAAATTGATAATATTCTAGATGCACTTGAAATATTAAATATTGGAACAAGCGGTGCAGGAAGCATTACTACAGCACAAATTACATTTGCTCAGCTTGACCAGGTAGTTGCTTTAGGTACAACTGATTCAGTCAATTATCCTGATGGTTATTCACCACTTATAGTTCATATTCTATCCGAACCAATGATTGCAGCAGTATCTGATGTAAGAGGTGGATTCAACTATGGTGTTCCAACAACAGCTTATAGAAATACATATGATTTGAAGTTTGATGAATTAACCAAATTAATTGATGGATTAAAAGTTATTGGAAATGTTCCAACAAACGATCCAGCAACAACTACTTTAGCGGATGCGGTAGTAGGATTAGATCCATCAGCATTCGGTCCAACAATGTTGGCGAACCTTATTGCTGTTGATTCACTAGTTATCTACCGTATGATATCAATTGGTATTAATGATTCAAATATTGATACAGATGAATCTCATACAGTTTTAGGTGATCAAAATTACGATTCAGGATTGCCAGCACTTCCAGCTATATATGATATTAAGATTGCAGAAATGGGTCATATTGTTGTTTCAATGAATATTCTGTCAATTACAGATATAGCGAATGTTGCAAGCCAGATTACAGTTGTTAAATTGAAAGCTTTAACACCTATTGAAATTGAACTATTGGTTGAAGCAATATCCGATGGTCCAAATACAATCATATATTACATGATTGCAGACATCATTGATAGTTCATTAACAGCTTTCCAGAAGGCTAGTTTGGTTGCTAATAATGATTATGTAATGGATGGACCAACTCCAGTTAGAATAAAGAGAGCTTCAATCTCAGCAGCATTATTACTATTATAGAAATTGCATAATAAAAAAACCGTTTGGAATCTCCAAGCGGTTTTTTGTTTAGTGTTTTATAGTTGATCAATTAAATTTAAATAAAAATTAGTTCCATTGATGACATTCTCAATTGTTATATCTTCATCTATTCCATGAATCTTGGCTAGATCAGCTTTAGAAACATCCATAGGTGAAAACTTATAAACATGTTCACATATTTCATGATAATGTCTGGAATCAGAAGTTGCTACCATGAGATAAGGAGAAGGGATAACATCTGACCAAGTCAGCTTAATAGCTTTTTCAATAACCTTATACGCATCATCTAAAAGACTCATTGTTGATGCTTCAAAGATTGCGAGTGCCTCTATTTCAATATGAGGATTACCAATAATTCTTTTAACTCTGCTGAGGACTTGTTCAGAAGTTTCATCAGGTCTTAATCTGTAGTTTATTCCTATCGTTGCTACTGATGGAAGAACATTAACAGCATCACTTCCAGTTGCTAATGTAAATGCTTGAGTTGTTTTAAACATAGATAGGAATTCTCCACCTGATAGTTTTGCTATGAGCTTGACAATGGGTGTAAATAGCCAAAGATTAGCAAACAATAGTCTAATTCCAAATGAGTTTGAATAAGGTGCAATTGTATCAAATAATGCTCTAACAGGAGGTGTGAGTTTAAGTTTGAATGATGGGTGATTATTAAGCTTAATAATTGCTTTTGATAGATCTGTAAGTGGTGTATTTTTTGGAGGTGTGGAAGCGTGTCCTCCTTTCGAGGTTGCTGTGAGTCTTACGTTCATAAATCCCTTTTCAGCGATGCCTACAACAGCTACTTTTTTCTTTACACCGGGGAACATATTACTGACAATTGCTCCACCCTCATCAAGAACAAGATAAGGTTTAATACCTTTCTCTTTGAAATATTTAACGATTGCTGGAGCTGAAGGTCCATATATCTCTTCATCGCCAGAGAAAGCCAAATACAGGTCATTCTTAAATACTTTATTTTTGCTTAGAGCATACTCAACCGATTCCATTACTGCATTTAAACTGTGCTTGGTATCGAGAGCTCCTCTACCAAAAACTGTCTTATCATCTACTCGTCCACTAAATGGATCTTCTTTCCATTTCCCATTATCCGGAACAACATCATAATGAGACATGAATACGGTTGGGAATTCATCAGATTGTCCTTTAAGATGAAAGAGAACCCCACGTTCATGTTCGCTATATGTTGCTTGACTATTAATTAGGGGATATCTTTCTTTTAAGAATGCCCTAAAAGCTTCAAATACCTGATGGTCCATCAATGATGAATCAAGATTTGAAATTGTTTTGAACTGGAGCATTTTCGATAGAGATTCTACGACTCTTTGTTCATTGATTTCATGTCGTTTTCTCATTTCAGGTAAACCTTTTGGTTTAAATCTAAAGGTATTAAAAAGAATAATGAAAACGACTATTGGTATAATAAGTAATGCATACCATCCCATTATCGAATCTTTCCTTTCTTATAGAGGAATCTTGCTGATACGAGTGAGATTGCAACACCTACTGGTACCATGATTCCAACTAATCCACCACTTCCGGGAACAAACAAGAAGAAGATAATCATGAAGATAAGTGGAATGATGGCAACTTGCCATCTTTTCATAATATAAACGATTCCGAGTGCTCCAAATAATGCTGGAATAATATTATCAAAAGCAGGTTTTAATATTTCAGATTCCAAAAAAGGAGTAAGTGGAATAATAAGTACTGCGCCTATAATAATAATTAGTGTTGTCATAATACTGGAAGAAGCAACAGCTATTGTAGCAATGACATCACCTTCTTCGGTTCCCTTGGTTACATTTAATGCATCCTGTGCATTAAGAGCTGCCGGAACCTTTAAATTTGTAAGATTACCTGTAACAAAAGCAAGATAACTACTTCCTGTACCAAGCATTGGAGTAAATGTAAATACTTCAATGGTTGTTACTGGCCAAAAGATAACTGCAGTTGCTATGAAACCGGGGAAGAAATTTCTGAAACTTGGCCATTCACCCGTAATGATACTTATTGTAAGTGGGACACTGATAAATAAGAAAAGTGCACCAAGCATCCAAATTCTACCTTCAAAATGAAGTTGATTCTGATATGTTCTTTTCATTTCATCTTACCCCCAAACTTGCAAATAAGATGGCGAGTGCCATCGCACTAATCATAGATAAGGGTAGCGCATAATTTTTTAACCAATCCCACTTGAATTTTTTCATAAGCGTACCAAAAATCATAATGAGAATTGCTGAAGATACGAGCACTAGAATTGCCAATATAGATATATAGGGTGTTTCACCTTCAATAACTTTGGGAGCCAAGACATAACCCACAAATGCTGAAATCATACCTAAAAATAATGCATCCATCATTACAGCATTCCACGTTGAATCTTTTTTCTTTATTTTATCCAATCCTAAATTCATTTTCTTGAAGAACAAAGGAATAATGAGTAAGGGTGGAATACATCCAAATGTCATAACCCATAAAGCGGTAATAATCATTTCAGACGTGAGAACATCTCCAATTTGTAAATTAAAAACACCACTAATAACATTGATTGCTGCAGGTAGTTCATAAGTAACTGCACCTAAAGTTCCTAAGCGCATTCCTGCAATCATTGGTCCAAACACCTTACTTAAAGCAACCAATCCAATCAGGATTGCAAAAGAAGGGGCGATACTGAAAATCATCGATGATGTTGTTGTCTTGTTGATTTGTTGATTTGTAAAACCTAAAGCACGTGCTTTCTTTCTTGCCTTAAACAAAAAAACGGTGGATTGTAAGAGAACATAGACAAAAACAATGCCGATGATCACATAAAGCCACCAAGAATTTAAAAATGCCATGAGTTGCACCTCTTTTTCGTTAGTTTATTTTATTATATAATGAAAACGTTACTTTTGTTAGTGTAAAAAGAATGTTGTTACAATATTTGGTTTTCACTTAAATGTATGATTAGGTTTTCAATTTTAAATTTTTTTATGTTACAATGTTTAGTAAAGTAAGTATATGGGGGTTTAAAATGCTATATCTCATTAAACGAAGAATAATGTCTATGTCTTTAGTAGTCGTAATTTGCTTTTTTTTGGTTGCATGTAGCAGTAATCCGGATTCCACAGAAGATAATCCTCTATCTGATGTTGCAATATTTCAAAATGCTTTGGTAGCTGCATATGCTCAAATTCAAAGTGAAGACGATTATAACCTAGTAATTCAAATAGACAGAGAAAGACAGTATGGAAACCAAGATTATTTCAGAACAGACAACTACTCATTTTTTAATCAAGGTGATATTTTTGCATATGGAGAAGATTTACAAGCTTTTTTCCAAAACATAGATGGAAAGATTTATGCATATTATCAAGGTGACAGTGGTTTTATACAAACTTTAGCTTATCGTGACATGAAAGATTGGACAAATCACAGTTTTCTTCCAACATTTCAAATTGATGAAATAACAAAAATCGATAATGATAATTTTAGTAATTTTCAATTCAAAGTGAATGCAAATACGTTTCTTGAAGATAATCCTTGCTACGCAATGTATTTTCTTATGACAGTTTACAACACAACGTTAAAAGAAAACGGGACTTATGATCTTTCAAATACTGATTTTGATGTCTCCATTGGAATTGATAAATCAAGTGGAGCATTGTTTAATATTTCTTTTGACACTGTTGATTATTTGAACGAAAGAATTGATACCGATCTTGATTTCGATAAAGATTTTGTTGTTGCAGATGTGGATTTTCTTTATAATACGAATTCATATACTCACGATCTGTCTTTGATAGATACCTATCAAGTGGATGATTATCCCGATTATCCTTTAGCAACGGAACAAAATACTTTTATGGTCTTAAACACACCGCAATCTATCAATTCTCAATTTGGGGTTGATGCTGATTCTTTATCATTTAATGCAACACAGTTTGGAACATATCATCTAGAGATTAATCAAGAATATCGATGCTCATTATATCTGTCAGATATTAATGGAAAATTTTTAGGAATTTATAGTATGAATCCAGGTTATGATGTAGTACTTACTCAAGCAACATATGAGCTTCGTTTTATAGCATCAATGCGTGGCATCTATGAGGTTACAATAACTTTTATTGAATAACAATTTAGAATAAAATGAACAAAAAAGAGCAATGCAAATAGCTCTTTTTTTATTTTTAATCATCTATTTCTTTTCAACTCGTATTTTTTTAAGTCTAGCAAAGTGTGGAAGTCCATCAACAAGCTTGGCTTTGCTTTCACCTTGGATAAGTGGGAATGCATAATCAAGATATTCTTGAGTCATTCCTTTTCCATCTGGCAAGATCCATTCCAAAGGAACTGTCTGTTCTGTATTTGCAGCTAATTTTAATGGAAGTAGGACGTATTTTATCTTATAAGGGTTATTTGAAACACGTTTAAATCCAACCATTTTATCAGTTGTTCCACGAATCGCAGCCTTGACTGCTTTTTTACCAGAAAGATAAGCTTCTTCAACATCAACCTTAGAAGCTAAATGTGCAGAAGAACGTTGTAATAGACTAAATTCAATGGCTCTAACTTTTACTTTTGTACGTTTTCCAACTTCTTCAGCAAGAACTTGCGCAGTTCCACCTAATTGAACATGTCCAAATGCATCTTTTCTTAAATCATTAAATAATTCTGGAATATATTTACCATCTGCTGTTTTCACACCTTCACTCACAGCAACAATACATTTACCTTTTTCAGCAAGTACACGTTGAACATGAACAAAGAAATCATCAAAATCAAAAGGAACTTCAGGAAGATAAATTAAATCAGGTCCTTGACCCTTCGATTGAGCTAGGGCAGCTGCAGCAGTTAACCAACCTGCATTTCTACCCATAATTTCAACAATAGTTACTTGAGGTGCATCATAAACTGTTGCATCATGATAAAGTTCCATTAATGTAGTTGCTACATATTTTGCAGCACTTGCATAACCTGGAGAATGATCTGTTGCATTTAGATCGTTATCAATCGTTTTTGGAACACCCATGATATTGCAATCATAACCAGATTTCTTAAAGAATTTACTGATTTTATTACACGTATCCATTGAATCATTTCCACCATTGTAGAAAAAATAACGAATATTATATTTTTTGAACACTTCAAGAAGTCTTTGATATTCACTATCATCAACTTTGATATTTTTCAGCTTGTAACGTACACTACCTATTGCAGATGATGGTGTATTCTTAAGAAGCATTAACTCTTCAGGATCTTCTTGTTTAATATCATAGAAATTCTCATGAAGAATTCCTTTGATTCCGTGCACTGCACCATATACTTCTGTAATATTTTCTTGTTTTAGGGCTTCAATGAAGACACCTGCTGCACTTGCATTAATAACACTGGTTGGTCCACCAGATTGTCCTAGAAGTGCTGCTCCTACTAAATTTTTCATAAAATCACCATTCTTTTTGTTTTATTTTACCATTTGTTATTTTACCATAAATTAAAGATAATCAAAGCAGAATAGCCTATAAAATCGTTTTCATAAGTGATAAAATGCAGTCGATACAAGTGTATTTCATACATAGTATGTGTTATAATATATGAGGTAGTACGTTTTTTATGTAAGGAGAGATAATAAAGATGAAAATTGGTGTTTTAACTTCTGGTGGAGACGCACCTGGAATGAATGCTGCAATTCGTGCAGTTGTTCGCGCAGGGACATTATATGGACATAAAATATACGGAATTAAAGATGGATATAGTGGATTGATTAATGATGATATGGTTCTCTTGACCTCACATAGTGTTTCTGGTATGCTATCTCTTGGTGGTACTTTTTTAGGCACGTCAAGATCATCTCTATTTTTACAAGAAGAATTTAGAATACAAGCTAAAGAAAACTTAGATAAACGAGGAATTGAAGCATTGGTTGCAATCGGAGGAGATGGCACCTATAGAGGGGCTATGGAACTTGCTAAACTTGGAGTAAAAACCATTGGTTTACCAGGAACGATTGATAATGACATTGCAGGAACTGATTTCACAATTGGATTTCATACAGCAGTTGAAACAATCGTTGATGCTATTGATAAACTTAGAGATACCTCAAATTCTCATCAACGTTGCAGTATTGTTGAAACCATGGGTAGACATAGTGGAGATTTAGCGTTGTTTGCGGGTATTTGTGGTGGAGCAGAATTTATAATTACACCTGAAAACCCAATGGATAAAGAGCTTATGTTTAAAAGATTAAGAGAACATAAAAAACAAGGCAGAAGACATGCTATTGTCGTCATCACTGAAAAGATTGCAGATCCCTTTGCTCTTGCTAAAGAAATTACTGAAAAAGCAGGATTTTCTTCTAGAGCTACAGTTTTAGGATACATTCAGCGTGGAGGTTCTCCATGTCCCGAAGATCGTATTCTAGGATCAAGAATGGGAACTTATGCAGTTGAATTATTAAATGATGGTATCTTCGGAGTATGCGTAGGTGTCAGAGATTCAAGAATGGTTTACTTACCATTCGCTAACGTTATTGGTCAAAGCAGACCAAAAAATGAGATGTACAAACTAGTTAAAAAAGTTTCATAAAAGAAATTTTGATAAATAAAATTTTGTAAATAGAAAGGAAATTACAAATGGCTAAATATGTTTATTTGTTTAAAGAAGGTAACACAACCATGAAAAACCTTCTTGGTGGTAAAGGTGCCAATCTAGCTGAAATGACTTCACTAGGTATGCCAGTACCACAAGGTTTTACCGTTACAACAGAAGCTTGTAATGATTATTATGCAAAAAAGAAAGTTGTATCTAAAGAAATCGTTGATCAAATTCACGAGGCCTTAGTAGCAACTGAAAAAATTGCAGGAAAGAAATTTGGAGATCCAAAAGATCCATTCTTAGTATCTGTACGTTCTGGTGCTAGAGCATCAATGCCAGGTATGATGGACACAATTCTTAACCTAGGATTAAATGATGTATCTGTTAAAGGTTTAGCAACATTAACAGGTAATCCAAGATTTGCTTATGATTCTTATCGTAGATTCATTCAAATGTTTGCTGATGTTGTTATGGACATTGAAAAAGCAAATTTCGAGCATCTTCTTGAAGAAATGAAAAAAGCAAAAGGTGTTGAACTCGACACTGAATTAAATGCTAACGATTTAATTGAATTAGTTGGACGTTTTTTAGTTAAGTATGAAGAACTTAAAGGTGAAGCATTCCCCCAAGATCCAAAAGTACAATTAATTGAAGCTGTAACTGCAGTATTTAGATCATGGGATAACCCACGTGCGAATACATATCGCAGAATGAATAACATTCCTTACGAATGGGGAACAGCTGTAAGTGTTCAAAGCATGGTCTTTGGTAATATGGGTGAAGATTCTGGTACAGGTGTTGCCTTTACTCGTAATCCATCTGATGGAACTAAAGAACTTTATGGAGAATATTTAATTAATGCTCAAGGTGAAGATGTAGTTGCTGGTATTCGTACACCGAAACCCATTTCTGAACTTGCATCAGATAATCCGAAATTATTTAAGGAATTTAATGAAATTGCTAGAAAATTAGAAGAACATTATCGTGATATGCAAGATATGGAGTTTACCATCGAAAGAGGTAAATTATATATGCTTCAAACACGTAATGGTAAACGTACAGCACAAGCAGCTTTAAAGATTGCTATTGATTTAGTTAAAGAAGGTGTTTTAACTGAAGAAGAAGCCATCTTAAAAGTAGAACCTGCACAATTAGATTCATTACTACATCCACAGTTTAATCCAAAAGCTTTAAAAAAAGCTAAAGTGATTTCTACTGGATTAAATGCATCTCCGGGTGCTGCTACAGGCCGTATCGCATTTACTGCCGATCGTGCAAGAGAAATGAAAGCTAAAGATGGTCTTCCTGTCGTTTTAGTACGTCAAGAAACATCTCCTGAAGATATCGAAGGTATGATTGTTGCTTCTGGTATATTAACATCACGTGGTGGAATGACATCACATGCTGCAGTTGTTGCTCGTGGTATGGGTAGATGCTGTGTTGCTGGTGCTGGTGATATTCACGTAGATGAAAAAAATAATCGATTTGAAGTCAATGGCGAATTCTTTAAAGAAGGTCAATGGATCTCATTAGATGGTTCTACAGGTAAGGTTTATGGACAAAAAGTTGAAACTCAAGATGCGACAGTATCTGGAGATTTCGGTACTTTAATGGCTTGGGCTGATAAATTTAGAGCTTTAGAAGTAAGAGCGAATGCTGATAACCCAAGAGATGCAAAAGTTGCATATGACTTTGGTGCTCAAGGTATTGGTTTATGCCGTACTGAACATATGTTCTTTGAAGCTGATCGTATTTTCGCAGTTCGTGAAATGATTGTTTCTAAGACAGTTGAAGAAAGAGAAAAAGCGTTAGCTAAGCTCCTTCCAATGCAAAGAGAAGACTTCATTGGTTTATACAAAGAAATGAAAGGTTACGCAGTAACCATTCGTTATTTGGATCCACCACTACATGAATTCGTTCCAACAGATAAAGAAGATATCGTCGCTTTAGCTAAAGAAATGGGCTTATCTTATGAAGCTCTTCAAACAACGATTGATGAACTTCATGAAACAAATCCAATGTTGGGTCACCGTGGTGTTCGTTTAAGTATTACTTATCCTGAAATTGCTAAGATGCAAACTCAAGCAGTTATTGAAGCTGCAATTGCAGTGAATAAGGAAGGTATGAATGTTGTTCCTGAAATTATGATTCCACTTGTTGGAGAATTAAAGGAATTGCAATATGTTAAAGACATCGTTGTTGAAACAGCAAATAAGATTATTAAAGATGCTGGTGTTGATCTTAAGTACTATGTTGGTACAATGATTGAAATTCCAAGAGCAGCACTTATCGCTGATGAAATTGCTAAAGAAGCTGAATTCTTCAGCTTTGGAACAAATGATTTAACTCAGATGACTTTTGGTTTCTCAAGAGATGATGCAGGTAAATTCTTAAAGGATTATTATGAAAAGAAAATCTTCGCAAACGATCCATTTGCTCACATTGACCAATTAGGCGTTGGTAAATTAATGAAGATGGCTGTTGAACTTGGAAGACAAACAAGACCTAATATCAAGCTTGGTATTTGTGGAGAACACGGTGGAGATCCAATCTCTGTTGAATTCTGTCATAATATTGGCTTATCTTATGTTTCTTGTTCACCATTCAGAGTTCCAATCGCTAGACTTGCTGCTGCTCATGCAAACATCAAGAACCCTAGAAAGTAACTCATTTAAAAAAATAATTTAGACACATTCATTGCGATGTGTCTTTTTTTATTAAATTATGTAAAAAATGCAAAATTGTTGACAAATCAACAAAAATAAGGATAATAAAGATAGTCATAATAATAAGAGGTGAACTATGTTTAAATTATTTAAGTTTTTTAGATGGTATCACTGGATTTTCATACTCTTTATTGTAGGGTTTGTCTATCTTCAGGTACAACTCGATTTAAAACTTCCTGAGTACATGGGAAGAATTATTACATTAATTGGAACAGGAATTGCACTAAATACATCACAGACATCCGAAATCCTTAAAGAAGGCGGAATGATGTTGCTTATTACTTTAGGTAGTATTACCGCAACAATCATCGTGAGTTATATTGCTGCAAGACTTGGAACAAAACTTGCAAATACGCTCCGAAGTAAAGTCTTTCAACAGGTTCAAGGGTTCTCGTCAGAAGAAATCAATAAATTTACGACGCCATCCTTAATTACGCGTACGACAAATGATGTTCAGCAAATTCAAATGACAACAATCATTATGCTTAGGATGCTTATTACCGCACCAATTATGGCAATATCTGGAATTAATAAAATTACCAATATTAATGCAACGATGTCAATGGTCGTTATTGCAGGTGTTGTTTCGATTATTACACTAATCACAATTATCTTTATTCTAGTAAGTCCAAAATATGGGAAAATTCAGAAACAAACTGACGAACTCAATCAAGTAACTAGAGAAACTCTCACGGGTATTCGTGTAGTTAGAGCACATCATGCTGAAGATATTCAACAGACGAAGTTTGAAGGGGTCAATACAAGATTAACGAATACGAATATATTTGTAAACACAGCAATGAGCTTTGTTTTTCCTGGTATGAACTTTATTATGTATAGTATGAACTTAGGATTAATTTTAGTAGGATCGCTTTTAATTAGAGATAATCTTTTAGGATCTACACCATACGAAGGATTATCACTTCAAATTCAGTTTACATCTTATGCAATGGTTATTTTGATGTCATTTATGATGCTCATTATGCTCTTTATATTTTTACCAAGAGCATGGGTTTCTGCAAAAAGAGTAAGAGCTGTAATTAATACAAAACCAATCATAGACAATCGTTATGCAACTGATATTAAACCTGCAGATAATGTAGAAATCGAATTTATCAATGTCTGCTTTAGATATCCAAATGCTGAGGAATGTGTCTTACAAGATCTCAACTTCAAAGTTAAGAAGGGTGAAACACTAGCATTTATTGGATCTACAGGTTCAGGGAAATCAACCATCGTTCAACTCATTTTAAGATTTTATGAAGTCTCCGAAGGACAAATTTTGATTAATAAAAAGGATATAAAAACTTATAAGTTACATGATCTTTATAAACTTATGGGGTATGTACCTCAACAGGGAACACTCTTTTCAGGAGATATTTTATCTAATGCAAGATTAGGAAGAGAAGATGCTACTGAAGAAGAAGTTATGGAAGCATTAGAAATTGCTCAAATTAAAGATTATGTCAATGAATCAGAAGAAGGAATGCACCAGACGATTGATCAAGGTGGAACCAATGTCTCAGGTGGCCAGAAACAAAGATTGGCTATCGCAAGAGCATTAGTAAAACAACCAGTCATTTATTTATTTGATGATTCATTTTCTGCGCTCGATTATAGAACCGATAAATCGCTTCGTAATGCGTTAAAGAAAGTCACTGCTGATTCTTTAAGAATCATTATTGGACAACGTATAGGAACCATTATGGATGCTGAACAAATCATTGTTTTAGATAAAGGGCTTATTGTTGGTAAGGGAACACACAAAGAATTACTTGAAACATGTAAACCTTATCAAGATATTGCTTTTGCACAATTATCAAAGGAGGAACTGACTCATGCCTAATGAAGAAAAAAAGACATCAACTCCTGTAAGAGGCGGACCTGGTAGTGGACATGGACCCGCTGGACGTTTCGCTGGTGAAAAACCAAAGTCCATCAAAAAAGCTTTAAAACAGTTATTAGCATATTTAAAACCACACCGTTTCAAAATGATTTTAGTAATAATCTTTGCAATGGCAGGTGCTGGATTTAGTATTGTCGGCCCTAAGCTATTAGGACATATCATCAATGAAGTTCAAAATGGAATTTCATTTAACCCGATTTTAGGTACATTTATTACAAATATTAATTTTGATGTGATATGGAATATTGTATACATTTTAATTGGATTATATGTAGCAAGTTATGCTTTCAATTTGGCACAAGGTATTATCATTACAAGATTGACACAAAGAATTACCAAGGAAATGCGTTCTAATCTTTTTGATAAGATGGATAAACTTCCTTTAAAATATTTTGATAAAACAAGTCATGGTGATACATTATCAAGAATGACCAATGATATTGATACGATAGGACAAGCATTAAATAGTTCAGTATCAACATTATTCTCATCAATTACACTTATTATTGGGGTATTCATTATGATGCTCACAATTAGTTGGCATTTAACGATTGTTGCGGTACTTTCATTACCACTTAGTGCATTTATCATGAGTAGAATTATTAAAGTATCACAAAAACATTTTAGATCTCAACGTAAAACATTGGGTGAGCTCAATGGACATATAGAAGAATCATATTCTGGCCAACAAATTATTAAAGCATTTAACGCAGAAGAAAAATCAAACGAAACATTTGAAAAATCGAATGAAGCTTTATACACTTCAACTTGGAAAAGCCAGTTTATTTCAGGACTTATGTTTCCTATTATGAATTTCGTTGGGAATTTAAGTTATGTTGCTATTTCCGTATTTGGTGGTATCTTGGCAGTTGCTGGAACAATCCTTATTGGTGATATTGCAGCAATGTTACAGTATGTAAGAACATTTAGTCAACCTCTTGGTCAGATTGCTCAGTCAATGACTCAAGCGCAATCAGCACTCGCTGCTTCTGAAAGAGTATTTGAATTTTTAAATGAAGAAGAAATGAGTAGAGAAGTAGAAACACATCATGTAGGAACTGTTAAGGGAAATGTTGAATTTAAACACGTTAAATTTGGTTACTCAGAAGATAAAGAAATTATTCATAATCTTAATGTCAAGATTAAAGCAGGTCAAAAAATAGCTATTGTTGGACCTACAGGTGCTGGTAAAACAACAATTGTAAACTTACTCATGCGTTTTTATGAAGTTAATTCTGGAGATATCTTAGTTGATGGCACATCAACAAAGAACATGTCAAGAAATGATGTTCATGAGCTCTTTGGTATGGTTTTGCAAGATACATGGTTATTTAAAGGTAAAATTATTGATAATTTGGTCTATGGTAGAAGAGATGCAACAATGGAAGAAGTCGTTGAAGCAGCAAAGACTGCGAATGTACATCATTTCATCAAATCACACCCATTTGGGTATGAAATGGAACTCGATGAAAACTCAAATATTTCACAAGGGCAAAAGCAGTTATTAACCATTGCAAGAGCGATGGTTGCTGATGCACCTATGCTTATCTTAGATGAAGCAACATCAAGTGTCGATGTTAGAACAGAAATACTTATTCAAGAAGCTATGGATGAACTCATGAAGGGTAGAACAACATTTGTTATTGCTCACCGATTATCAACCATTAAGAATGCAGATTTAATATTGGTATTAAAGGATGGAAATGTTATTGAAACTGGTAAACACCAAGAATTGCTTGACCAAAATGGTTTCTACGCAGATCTATACAATAGCCAATTTGAACCAGCCTAGGTGATGCATATGAATCATGATATGTCATTACTCCCCATGCTGTTTTCCGCTTTACAAAAGAAAATGATGGAACAACATCAAAAAATAATGGATAAATACCATATTGGTAAAGCCCATGTACCTTATCTTATGATGCTCAATGCCAATAAAGAAGGTATGACGCAACACGAACTTTCTGAAAAATCATTTCTTGACAAAGCACATACTTCTCGTGCCTTAAAGGAATTGATAGAAAACGGAATCCTTGAAAAAGGAGATATTACAAAGTATAAGAATATATACAAGTTGACAGAAAAAGGTTTAGAAATTGCGAAAGCTTTCAAAGCACAAGGCGCAAAAATGCATCAGCGCGTTTTCGAAGTTTTGACAAAGGAAGAACTCGCTCAACTAAGAAGTATTATTGCTAAACTTTACGATACAATAGAATAAAACACAGATAAGAATGCATCAATTTGATGCATTCTTTTTTGTATAAAACGTTTTCTTCAAATACTGTTTTTTGATGATAACATTATATGTTATAATACGAGTAGACATACCAATCTTTAACCTGGCAGCTAGATAAGCATCACGAGATGCTTTTTTAATGGGGTTGCCAAAATAAATGATGTTATTACAAGGAGATCAGTCATGACTGTTATAGCCTTAACGCTAAGCGATAATTTAATGAGTGTTTTTGGAGGACTTGCACTTTTCCTATTTGGAATTACTCTCATGAGCGATTCTTTAAAAGCTGCAGCTGGAACCAGGTTAAAATCAATTATTGAGAAAACAACAAATACACCTTTGAAAGGAATATTTGTCGGTATTATCTTGACAGTGCTTATTCAATCTTCTTCAGCAACGACCGCGTTGATGATTGGATTATTGAGAGCCGGTTTGATGACTCTACCACAATCAGTGGGAATTATTATGGGTGCAAATATTGGTACCACCGTTACGGCATTCATTGTTGCTTTACCAATTGCTGATTACGGTTTAGTATTTGTAGCATTTGGCGTCGTCATGTCGTTTATTAAAAAGAAGAAGATTAATCACTTTGGTGGTGTTTTAATTGGTTTAGGGATGTTATTTGTTGGGTTAAATACAATGGCAGCCGGGCTTAAGCCACTTGCAGCAACTCAAGCTGCTGAAAATATGTTCAATACATTCTCTACAAACTGGTTTTTAGGATCTGTATTTGGAACATTCTTCACAGCGATCATTCAATCATCATCAGCTGCTATTGGTGTACTTGAAAAATTATATGCATTGAATGTTGATGTTCAATCGATCACTTTAAATGGTGCGATCCCCATTTTATTAGGGGCAAATATAGGAACAACAATTACAGCATTCTTAGCTTCAATTGGTGGTAATGTTGAAAGTAAAAGAGCTGCAGTTATTCACGTCATGTTTAATATGATTGGAGCTATATTCTTCTTAATTATTCTCATACCATATGAGAATTTCATTCAATGGTTTGAGACAAGGTTCTTAACACAATATTCTATGTATTCCATTGCATTAGCACACGCTGTTCAAAATATAACAATGACAATTATTTTATATTTCTTCATTAATCAGATGATCTTTGTCGCTAAATTAGTGGTGAAGGATAAGTCTGGCAAGGAAATTCCCGAACATATGTTTGATGAGAAATTGATTAAGGAATCGCCTTCCCTTGCCTTAGAATTTGTAAGGAAGGTCCTGTTATATATGGGATCGATTGTTAAGGATTATTTTGATATCACAAGATCCTATAGTTTTAAAGAAAATTCTAAGCTCGTAGAAGAAGCATATCTTCATGAAATGATGATAGATACTTATGATCAAAAACTTCATGATTACCTAATTAAGATTTCACAAGCTGGTTTAGATAAAAACGATTCTAAGAAACTTTCCCGAGATCTTGATACAATTAAAGATTTTGAACGTATTGGAGATCACTTGACAAATATTGTTGAATTTTTCCGTGATCGATATAATGAATCTCAATTTTTATCAGTTGATGGAACAGCAGATTTAAATGAATTATATGACGTCTTAGAACAGATGTTAAATGATACACTTGAAAGTTTTGCAAATATAGATCCCATCATTGCAAGAAGAGTTGTTGAAAATGAAGATGTTGTTGATGAACTCGAAGAGAGATTTAGATATCGATATATTGAAAGATTAAAGAAGGGTGAAATTACATTCATCGTTGCAGCAAATTATCCTGATATATTATCAAATCTTGAACGTATTGGCGATCATTTAATGAATATTGCAAGTTCAGTTATTGAACCATTATATGTACCGCAAAGTATTTTAGTACCAAAACCACACGAGATAGATAAAGATATTTAAGGATGTGCGGAAATGTTTGAATTAATAGCCCCATTTACACCTAAAGGGGATCAAATAAAAGCAATTGAAACCTTGAAAAACAACATGTTTAATGGATTAAGAGAACAGGTTCTTTTGGGTGCAACAGGAACAGGTAAGACATTTACAATTGCAAATATAGTTTCACACGTGCAAAAGAAAACCTTAATACTCGCCCCTAACAAGACCTTAGCTGGCCAGTTATATGGCGAGCTTAAGGCTTTTTTTCCTAATAATCGTGTTGAATATTTCATATCTTACTATGATTATTTTCAACCAGAAGCATATGTGGTTTCTTCTGATACCTACATTGAAAAAGATTCATCAATTAATGATGAAATTGATGAAATGAGACATAGTGCAACTTCATCATTACTTGAAAGCGATTATGTTATTGTTGTTGCTTCAGTTTCATGTATCTATGGTATTGGAGATCCGGACGAATATAAAAACTCTATGATTTCTATACGTCTGGGTGATCAATATGGCAGAGATGTATTGATCAATAAGTTAGTTGAACAAACGTATCAAAGAAACGATATTGATTTTCATAGAGGAACATTCCGTGTGCGTGGTGATTCAATTGAAGTCATTCCTGCATACGAAAGAGCTCAAGGAATTAGAATTTCATTTTTTGGTGATGAGATTGAAGAAATCAAACGATTTGATGTTTTAACAGGACAGGCGATTGAAGCATTAAGTTTTGCTACTATTTTTCCTGCTTCCCATTTCATGACCAATAAAGAAAAATTAAATGAATCGATTCGCAGAATCAAAAATGAGTTACAAGAACAAATTGCTTATTTCAAAGGGAATAATTTGTTGCTTGAAGCTCAGAGAATAGAACAAAGAACAAAATATGATATGGAAATGCTAGAAGAAATAGGATTTTGTAGTGGTATAGAAAATTATTCAAGACACATTGCACTGCGAGAAGCTGGTGAAACACCATCAACCTTGATGGATTTCTTTGGTGAAGATTTTCTATTGATTGTCGATGAATCCCATGTCACTATACCTCAAGTTAGAGGCATGTATTTTGGAGATCGCTCAAGAAAACAAACACTCGTAGATCACGGATTTAGATTACCGAGTGCACTGGATAATAGACCTTTACAGTTTGATGAATTTGAAAGTAAGATGAAAAATGTTGTTTATTTATCTGCAACACCAGGCCCTTATGAGCTTAATAAAGATATTCCTGTAGTTGAACAAATCATCAGACCAACTTACCTTTTGGATCCCGTTATTGAAGTGAGACCATCACAGGGACAAATAGATGATTTATATTTTGAAATCAAAAAAAGAGTTCTTGAAAATGAACGCGTTCTGATAACAACTTTAACGATAAGAATGAGTGAAGATTTAACTGGATATTTCAAACAGCTTGGAGTAAAAGTTGCATATTTACATAGTGAAATTAAATCTCTTGAGCGCATTACAATCCTAAGAGATCTAAGATTAGGAAAATATGATGTCTTGATTGGGATAAACCTTTTACGAGAAGGACTTGATTTACCTGAGGTTTCACTTGTTGCTATATTAGATGCTGATAAACAAGGTTTTTTAAGAAGTGAACGAAGTTTAATTCAAACCATGGGTCGCGCAGCCAGAAATCAGAATGGCCGTGTCATTATGTATGCAGATAAAATATCTCCAGCAATGGAATTTGCTATTAATGAAACAAATAGAAGAAGAAAATTACAACAAGAGTTTAACGAAAAAAATCATGTAGTTCCAATCACAATCCAAAAGGATATTAGAGATAAAATTTCACTTAAGGAAGATTTAATTGCAGAAGATAAGGATTATAATAAACTTACTAAAAAAGATAGGGATAAGATGATTAAATCATTAGAATCCGAAATGAAAGATGCAGCGAAGAATCTTAACTTTGAAAAAGCCGCAGAATTAAGGGATTTAATATTTGAACTAAAAACAGAGGATTAAATTAGATGAAAAGGAGCAAAGATTTAAAAGTGTATAAGTTCTAACTTAATACAATTTAAATCTTACATGATTATATGAATGCAAATACGAATTATCAAGCTGGTTTATCAAATTATATATTAAATACACCCAAAAAGAATATCATGGTAGCGATTGAACATTTTAATGTTGCAGCTTCTCAAGGACATGCTGATGCCTATTATTTTTTAGGTCGTTTTTATGGTTTGGGTGATGGTGTTTCACTTGATTTTAATCAAGCCTTAGAATATTACCATAAAGGAGCTTCTTTAGGGAGCGCTAAATGTGATTATGCGATTGGTTTAATGCATCATACCGGAACGGGTGTAGATCAAGATGATGCAATTGCTAATGATTATTTTAGAAAGAGCTATGCGATGTTACTTGCTGAGGCAGAACATAAAGATGTAGTGAGTATCCATATATTAGGTACTTTTTATTATTATGGATTTAATATTCAAAGATATATATTTAAATCAATCGAATGGTTTTTAAAATCTGCTGACTTAGGATATAGTGATTCACAATATATGCTTGGTATGATTTACGAAACAATTGGTGAAAATGAAAATCAAGCTGAAACAGCTAAGAAATACTATGAAATGGCTGCTAAACAAGACCATCCATATGCGCAATATGCATTAGGGGTTACAGCGATTGAAGAAAAGAAATGGTCAACAGCAGTTGTTTATCTTGAAAAAGCTGCAAACCAGCAATATGGGCTAGCAGCGTTCACTTTAGGGCTTTACTATCATGAAAAAGAACCTAAATCACCACTTAAAGCTTTTGAGTGGTTCATGGTTGCTGCTAAACAGCATCATACTGAAGCGGAATATTATGTTGGACTCTATTATCAAAATGGTAAGGGTATTCCTCAAAACATTGAACAAGCTATTTATTGGTATGAAAAAGCAGCGCTTAAAAAGAACAGAAATGCTTTATACCATTTAGCAATGATTTTAATTAAGCAGGAAGACAAAGATTATAAAGTGATTGCAAGATTGCTTGAACAAGCAGCGGCTTTAGACCATCCGCATGCACAATATAATCTTGCTGTTATGTATCAAAAAGGAGATGGCGTTCCTCAAGATATGAAACGTTCATTTTTTTGGTATGAGAAAGCAGCAAATGGAAACTTAGCAATTGCGCAATACAATTTGGGTATGATTTATTTCGAAGGTGCTATTGTTGAAAAAGATGAAGCAAAAGCTAAAAAGTTATGGGAAAAAGCCGCAGCACAAGGATTGGAAATTGCTGTTAAATTGATGTATTCTATCAATAACTATGAGAAATTACAAAAATCGACATGGCAAAACTAAAAACAGCATATTTAATATTTGGTCTAATTCTATATATTGGTATTAATATCGTTTCATATACAGTTTCATATTTCGAAGGGAATCTATTAGTAAAAATAGGATTTTCATTACTTTCTTTATTAATTCTTATGATTGATTATGCAATCATATTACGCTCAGATAAAATTTTTAAAAGACCATTTGAGAATTTAACAATAGATCTCAAAATTATTCTTTATTTAGGTATTATTATTATTCCGTTCATTTCTATATATCAAACTTAATAATTCATACTAAATAATTTCTTGACTACACAACAATAAAATCATGAAAAAAAGAATTTCTTTAAATGCGTATGCATTCAAGAAATTCTTTTTTGATTTATCGTGTGTTTAATTTAACAATTTCAATGAAAACTTTTACCGCATTTTCCATTTGTTGAATAGATGCAAATTCAAGACGTCCATGAAATTGATATCCACCAGTACCCAAATTAGGACACAATAGGCCTTCATAGGTTAGTCTTGCTCCATCTGTGCCACCTCGAATTGGTTCAGCGTGTGGAACTAGTCCTACGTTTTTAGTCGCTTGTTCAGCCAATTCGATAATATACATATGATCCTTAATCTTTTCATACATATTATAGTAACTGTCTTTAATTACTAATTCGACAGCTTGATATTCATAACTTTGATTTAAGTATTCTTTGATTGCTTCAAATTCTTTTTTCTGTTCATTGAATAACGCCATATCATGATTTCTGATGATATATTGTGAATGAGCAGTCTCTACTTCGCCTTTCATTGTTGTTAAATGATTAAATCCTTCATAGTTTTCAGTAAATGCTGGATTTTTAAATGTTGGAAGTAATTGGTGAAACTCCATTGCGATATGAAGTGCGTTGATTAATTTGTTTTTAGCAGAGCCTGGATGAATGCTTTTTCCAGTGAAAGTTAAAAATGCAGTTGCTGCATTAAAATTCTCATATTCAATTCCACCGACTTCACTACCATCGGCAGTATATGCGAAATCCGCTTTAAAGTAATCGTAATTAAAATGGTTTGCTCCATTTCCTATTTCTTCATCAGGTGTAAAGCAAATATAGATATCACCATGTTTTTCTTCTGGGTGGCTGACAAAATACTCTGCAAGCTCCATAATTTCAGCAACACCACATTTATCATCTGCACCTAGTAATGTATTTCCATCGGTGACAATAATATCATCACCAATCACTTTTATTAAACTGGGGTAGTGATTTGGATCCATGGACAAATTTTTATTAAGCTGAATACTTGATCCATCATAGGATTTGATAATTCTTGGATTAACTCCCTTGCCAGGTGCATCAGGAGAAGTATCAACATGTGCGACAAACCCTAACGCACGCGTGCCTTCCTTATTCTTATCAATTTTAGCGTAAACATATCCATATTCATCTAAAAATGCATCAAGACCCATTTCAACAAGTTCTTTAACTAATAAGCGACTTAAATCTTTTTGTTTTTCAGTAGATGGGAATGTTGTTGAGTTGTGATCTGATTGAGTATCAACCTTCACATAGCTTAAAAACCGTTCAATTAGTCTATTCATATCTTCCAAAACCTCCTTCTAAATCTTATTATAACTCAAAAATATTGAAAAAAATAGCATAAAATTAATTTTTTTTGTTAAATTATTAATAAAATTAAGGTGAAAATTAATTTTTTTAACTTTTTTTCAATAAAAGTGTTGACATTTGATATAAAAATGAATATAATTAATGTGTAAGTTAAATTTATTAATAAAGAAAGGCAAATAATGACAAAATATGAAGTTCTAAATCAATTGAATACAAGCAAGATGAAATCAAGAGAAGCATATAAACTCTTATTTGAAGAAGAGAGAGAAAGAAAACCAAGAAGGGCTGGATTCATTGTTATTAGAATTCAGATTCCTGAAAGTAAAGGTGCAACAATGTTATTAAGCTTCCTCTTATTCCTTCCAATTCCTTTGTTCTTAGTGAAAATGTTTATTCCAAGAAGAATTAAAAACAAAAGAGGTGCTGTTACTGAACAGTTACCGTTAACTCCCGAAGAAATGATTGATATGATTTCGATTCGGGGAGTAAAAGTCGATGTTAAAACACATGATAAAGTTAGAATCTTTATAAAAACCATATAAAAGGAGATTAACCATGAAAGAAAGAAACAAAGTAAACCCAGTATTAGCTACTTGCCCTGTATGCAAACATAATTTAGATGTTGTTAAATTACATTGTGATCATTGTGATACAACAATCGAAGGAGATTTCACATTATCAAAGTTCAATTATCTTGAAACAGAAAAATTATATTTTATTGAAGTATTCATTAAAAATAGAGGAAACATCAAGGTGATTGAAAAAGAATTAAACATTAGTTACCCAACTGTTAAGAAGATGTTAGACGAAGTAATTGTTGGCTTAGGATATTCCTTAGAACCATTTGATGAAGAAGCTTCAGTCAAAGAATCCCAAGCAACAAAAGCAAATAACGCAAGCATCTTAGAAAAGATCGAAAAAGGAGAACTATCGGTTGCAGATGCAATCAATTTCTTCAAGAAAGGAAAATAGGTGATATCAAATGTCAAGAAATCAACGTTATCAACAATCAAAATATACAAATTCAACAGGCATCCGTCATATTAACTCTACATATTTAACAAGACCGGGATTTTTAGTGAGTAATACGCAAAATATTGCAGATCTTCAAGAACAAACTACTCCAAATTTTGAGTTGTTACAAGATTTAAATCAAGAAGTACGATAATAATAAAAAGAAAAGGTGAATAAAATGTCAAAAGACCAATTAAAAGAAGAAAGAATGAAAATATTAGATTTATTAGCTAAAGGAGTTATCTCATCAGATGATGCTGAAAAATTATTAAGTGCGATGGAACGTCCATCAGAAAACAAGTTTGATGAACAAGTAGTTCTTCCAAGTAATAAAAAAGCACCATTTAAAATGCTTAAGATTTTTGTAGATTCAAGTGATGGTGATAAAGTTAGAGTTCAAATCCCTATCGAATTTGCAAAATTATTAAAAACTGGTAAGTTTAACATGAATTTGCAAGATACTGATATCGATATTGATGCATTACTAGAAATGATCAGTGCTGGCGTTATGGGTGAAATCGTTAACGTAGAATCTGCAGACGGAGATAATGTAAGAATCGTTGTTGAATAAATAACAAATAATTGAATATTCTTATAACAATAAAGCGTTTATCTGAACGTCTTTATTGTTATTTGAGGACAATGTATTATAATAGATATAGGTATTAAGGAGAACAGCATGCTTTTTGGAAAACACTTTAGAAAATATTATCTTAAATATGCTTTATTTTTTTTGGTCGGAATAGGTATCTTAATCGTTGTTGACTGGATACAATTAGATATTCCAAAGCTTGTTGGTGGTATCATCGACAGCTTAGATTCTGATACTCCAGACTCAGCCGCAATTGAAAGTTCAATCCTAAGGATTGCAATGCTTGCTGCTATGATTACTTTCGGCCGATTTGTTTGGAGATACACCATTTTTGGTGCATCAAGAAGAATTGAATTTCACTTAAGAAATACGATGTTTGGTCATGCATCCAAACTATCTCAACGCTACTATAGCCAAGAGAAGGTTGGCGGACTCATGGCTTATTTCATTAATGATCTTGAAGCTGTACGAATGTCTTTTGGGCCAGGAATCTTAACTTTAGTTGATGGTTTGATGCTTGGGGCATTTGCAATTTATCGAATGGCAAACCTTAACTTTATATTAACATTATATGCAGCAATACCTATGTTGATATTGACTGTTGTTTTAGTATATATTCGTAAAACAATTTCATCTATATTCAAAAAAAGACAAGAATCTTTTGAAAAATTAAGTGATTTCGCACAAGAAAATTTCTCAGGCATATCCGTCATCAAAGCATTTGTAAGAGAAAAGAAAGAAGCGAAATTTTTTGGTGATAGAAATGAAGATTTATATCAAAAGAATATTCATTTTGTTAAATATATCATCGGAGTCAATATTGCATTATCAATGGCGCTGAACTTTATCATTCTTCTTATTATTATGTATGGCAGCTTTTTAGTTCTAAGAACGGATGGAACAGGCTTGACTACGGGTCAATTAACCGAATACATCAGTTACTTCTTTACACTCATTTGGCCAGTTATGGCATTATCTAGATTTATTCAGATTCAGTCTCAAGCAAGAGCAAGTGCAACCCGTATTGATAAGTTCTTAGACGAAGAAGTTGAAATCAGGGATTTCGAAGATGCAATTACTGTCGATAATTTAAAGGGAAGCATCTCAGTTAAAAACTTATGTTTTCAATATCCAGACGGTAATGAACTCGTCTTAGATAATGTTTCATTTGAAATCAAAGCTGGTGAAAGTGTGGGCATTTTAGGAAGAACAGGTAGTGGTAAGAGTAGTTTGGTTGATCTTTTACTCAGAACGTATAACTTGGGTGAAAATCAGGTCTTTATCGATAATTACGACATTATGAAGTTGACTTTGAGCTCAGTCAGAAATGCAATTGGATATGTCCCACAGGACAATTTCTTATTTTCAGACACCATTGTAAATAATATTGGTTTTGCATTTGATAATCCCGATGAAGAAGCGGTTAAAGAATCCGCGAAATTATCTGATGTTTATGAAAATGTTATGGAATTCAAAGAGCAATTCAATACAATTTTAGGTGAAAGAGGAGTCACAGTATCTGGTGGTCAGAAACAAAGAATCAGTATTGCTAGAGCTTTAGCAAAAAATCCTGAAATTTTGATTCTTGATGATTCTGTTTCTGCTGTTGATACAAAGACAGAAGATGCAATCATTACCAACTTAAATCGTGTTAGAAAAGGTAAAACGACCATATTTATTGCCCATAGAATTTCCACGGTTAAAAAGATGGATAAAATTATCTTGTTAGATCAGGGTAAGATTTCAGCGATTGGTAGCCACGTACAACTTATGAAGACTTCTGCTTTATATCAAGATATGGTTAAACGCCAAACATTAGAAAACATAGTTCAGGGAGGTGAACCCATTGAAAGATTTTAAGGATAACACCCGTGAACGTAGTGATAAAGAGGTTATTAAGCGCTTATTTGCTTATGCATTACCATATAAAAAAGAATTTGCGCTAATTATTTTCTTAATGTTTGTTGGCATTGGGGTTCAATTATTACCTGCCCTATTAATCGGGTATACAATTGATTTAGTGAGTAATGATACCATGGAAAGAAGCCAACAGGTTCTAAACATCTTACTGATGGGTGGAGCATTCTTTGCTGCGATGTTAGTAGGTAATTTCACTAATTTTTATCAGAACTATATGCTTCAAAAAGTTGGACAAAAAACAGTAGTTACTTTAAGAAATGATGTTTTCAATCATATTGAAAATCTTTCAATTGGACAAATAAATCAAGTTCCAGTTGGAAAACTCGTGACAAGAGTAACAAATGATACCAATACAATTTCTGAAATGTATACATCAGTTGCAATTAATCTGATTAGAAATATTTTATATTTAATTGCTATTTTGATTGTATTATTTCTCTTGAATTTTCATATCACGCTTTATGTGATAATTGTGATTCCGATTGTATTGCTAGCGGCATATCTGTTTAGAAAATTCTCGCGCGCATCATATCGTAGAGTAAGAGCAAATTTATCAGAGGTTAATGCATTCTTATCTGAAAATCTATCAGGTATGAAGGTTACTCAAATTTTTAATCAAGAAGAAAAGAAACGGAAAGAATTTAAAGAACATAGTCGTAAACTTAGAAATAGCTATTTACAAGAAATATTAGTTTTCGGTATTTTTAGACCAACAATTTATGGATTATCCATGGTTGGTACACTGATCGTTTTATATATTGGATATCAAGAAGTAATCACAACAGCATTTACTGCGGGATTATTATTTTCTTATTTCTATTATGTTCGTGATTTCTTTGAACCCATTCAAGAATTAGCTGAACAGTTTAATATTATGCAAAGTGCATTTGCAGCAGCTGAAAAGATATTTGATGTTTTGGATACCAAGCCAGAAATTAATGATAGCAAAGATTCAATTGAACTGGATCATTTTACTGGAGCAATAGAATTTAAAGATGTATGGTTTTATTATTTAGAAGATGAATGGGTATTAAAAGGAATTAACTTTAAAGTTAATCCAGGAGATACGGTTGCTTTTGTTGGTGCAACCGGTTCAGGTAAAACAACCATATTAAGTTTAATTGTTAGAAATTATGAAATTCAAAAAGGACAAATCTTAATTGACGGTATAGATATTAAAAAGATTAAGCGCTCTTCCTTGAGAAAACATATAGGACAAATGCTTCAAGATGTTTTCTTATTTAGTGGAACAATTACTGAAAACATTACACTTAGAGATGATGAAATCACTCTAGAAGAAGTAAAATCAGCATCAAATTATGTTGGAGCAAATACGTTTATTGATCGCTTACCTACCTCATATGAGCATATGGTTTTAGAAAGAGGGAACAATTTTTCAAGTGGTCAAAGACAATTAATTTCATTTGCTAGAGCATTAGTATATAAGCCTACCCTCATGATTTTAGATGAAGCAACAGCAAATATTGATAGTGAAACAGAAGAATTAATTCAAGAATCATTAGAAAAAATGATGAATATCTCAACAATGTTAATTGTTGCACATAGATTGTCAACAATTCAACATAGCAATAAAATTTTAGTTATGCAAAAAGGTGAAATCAAAGAAGAAGGAAGTCACCAGGAGTTACTTAAATTAAAAGGGCTATACTTTAATCTTTATCAGCTTCAATATGATGAAAACGAAGCATTATCATCATAAATAAATAATATAAATATAACAATCGAAGGAAGCTTTTCAATGTTAAAGAAGAAAGAAATACAAGAATTACTAAATGAAGCTTTATCAACAGGTGCTGATTTTGCAGAAATCTTTTTTGAGAATTCTGTGTCTTCAACTATTAAAGTAATCAGCGGTGAGGTTACCTCTGTGGATGCTAGTAATATTCATGGTGTAGGCGTACGTCTTATAGAAGGTATTGATGAAGTCTATGGATTTACTAATCAAGTATCTTATGATTCAATTTTGAAATTGGTTACAAATTTGCGAGCATCATTTAAGGGCGAACTACATCAAGCGGATTTAAAATCGTAGATGGAAAAGTCGATCATCCAGTTAAAATGATTGTTATTTCTGGAAACTTCTTTGATGTATTAAATCACGTTAAAGGTGTTGGTTCCGACTTAAAATTTGGATTATCTAGAGTCGGAAGTCCTAGTGTTTATATTGAATCAATGATGATTGGCGGAGAGGCTTAGTCCTCTCTTTTTTTATGCTTGATTCATTTTATTATTGGATTGACAAGTTTTTGAATTCATGCTATACTTAATATAGAATTAAGGATAACCTTAAAATATGGGAATGAGGTGCGTATAATGCTAAATTGGTTTATGGGCTTGGATATCGTATTGCAAGCACTGATAGGAACACTATTTACTTGGGGAGTAACTGCACTGGGTGCAGCTCTTGTCTTCTTTTTTAAAACAATTGAAAGAAATGTATTTAATTTAATGTTAGGATTTGCTTCAGGTGTCATGATTGCCGCAAGTTTTTGGTCTTTATTAGCTCCTGCAATTATCATGGCTGAAGAACAAGGTTCGATTGCTTGGTTGGTTGTTGCAGTTGGATTTGGATCAGGGGGTTTATTTCTATATTTTGCAGATAAAACTATACCACATATGCATTTTGGACCAAATCATGAGAAAGAAGGATTACCAACTAGATTGAAAAGAACAGTCTTACTTGTATTTGCTATTACACTTCACAATATTCCAGAAGGTTTGGCAGTTGGTGTAGCATTCGGTGCTGTGCACTATGTTACAGGAGATGCTACTGGAGCAACACTTGCAGCGATTGGTCTCGCTATCGGGATTGGTATTCAGAACTTTCCCGAAGGTGCAGCGGTTTCAATACCTTTAAGACAAGAAGGTATGAGTCGTACAAAGGCATTCTTATTGGGACAAGCATCTGGTTTTGTTGAACCAATGGCTGGTGTTCTTGGTGCTTACTTGGTGCTTATAGTTAGACCTTTATTACCTTATGCACTAGCATTTGCTGCTGGAGCTATGATTTATGTTGTGGTTGAAGAGTTGATTCCTGAAGCACAACAAAAAGTAACACCAAAAGGGGCGCATTATGCTGTACTTGGTGTCATGGTCGGATTTATAGTGATGATGGTTCTTGATGTAGCATTAAGCTAGGAGTGAAAAGATGATAAATAAATCAGAAGAAGATTATATTAAAGTAATTTATGAGTTAACCGTAGAAAGAAAACAGACATTAATTATGTCTACTGAAATATCGGAGCATTTCGGATATTCCGATCAAAGTGTAAATGAGATGATAAAACGATTGGAAAACAAGCAACTTGTTTCGTTTATACCGTACAAAGGGATATCATTAACTGAAGAAGGTAATAAGGTTGCTATAAGAATGATTCGTGCTCATCGAATCTGGGAGGTTTTTTTAGGTGAAAAATTAAATTTTCCATGGGAAAATCTTCATCAGGATGCAGAAATGCTTGAGCATGCAACGAGTCCGGAACTTCTAGAAAAACTATATCATTTTTTAGGTGAGCCTAAATACTGTCAACAGGGTAATCCAATTCCCGATTTAGAAGGAAATACGGAACAATCAGATCATTTAAGACTTGCAGATGCGCATGAAAATGATAAATTCAAGATTACTAGGGTTCTTGATAACAAGGAACTTCTCGTGTTTTTAAATCAAAAGCATATTAAATTGTATGACGTTTTTTTAATCACAAAGATTGATTCATTTAATCAAATAATTCAAATTGAAGGAAAAAACGAGGAACACTTATTAAGTTTGAACATTGCTAAGATGCTTTTTGGAAATATCGTTGTATAATCGTAGGAGGTAACTTACTTTTATTCTAATGAAAGGGGGTGCAATCCTATGCTCAAAGAACTGATAAAAAATGGTAGTAACAAAGAAATCATTGAATTCTTGAATGAACTACATGGTTATGATTTGGCTGAATTATTTAATGAACTCGATGATGATGAAAAAACGAAAATTTATAGCTTACTGACCAATGAAAGGTTAGCTGAGCTTGTTTCATATTTAGAAATAGATGATGCAGCAGAAATTCTTGTTGATTTTGATATAGATAAACAAAAAAAACTGATTGAAATGATGGAACCAGATGATGCTGTTGATATTATTCAAGAACTTGAAGATGATGATCAAGATGAGCTTATGGCAGTTCTTGGAGAAGACTCTGACCTGGTTAAATTAATTCAGTATGATGAAGATGAAACAGGATCTGCAATGACCACTGAAGTTATTGTTTTAACTCCTGAAATGGATGTAAAGCAAGCAACTAAAAAGGTTATCAAAGAAGCAATTGATGTTGAATCTATTAATACGATTTTTGTTGTTGATGATAATCAACATTTTTTAGGTATTGTTACGCTTATTAACCTAATAAAAGCCAAAACACCTTGTCTGATTTCAGAATTAATTGAACAATCACCTTTTGTGAAAGACTATGATTCAATCACACAAACACTTGAAGCCATTAATAATTATAGTATTTTTGAAATGCCTGTATGTAACGAAGAACAACAACTGTTGGGAATGATTACGTTAGATGATGCTCTAGATATTTACCAAGAAGAAGCTCAAGAAGATTTTGAAAAACTTGCTGGGCTACCTGAAACTGTTAATAGAACTCCATTTAAAACAGCATTACATCGCCTTCCTTGGTTGGTTTTACTTTTAGCCATATCTGTTCCGATTGCCTTAATTTCCTCTCATTTTCAAGGGGTTATTACAGCAGTCGCAATCTTAATTATTTTTCAACCTTTAATTTCTGGATCAGCCGGAAATGTTGCTACGCAAACACTTGCTGTAACATTAAAAATGTTTTCGACAAATGAAAAGGGAATATTTAAAAATGCAATCAAAGAGATTTTAACAGGAATGATGAATGGATTAGTTATTGGGACAATTGCTTTTGGAACAACTTACTTGTTTGCATCCCTTCATCCAGTCATTGCAGTATCACCAATTAAAGTTGCATTTGTCGTAGGTGCTTCACTTTGGATGACAGTTTTTGTTGCACCAATTGTAGCTATTGTTATACCTACAATTTTAAGAATACTTAAACTTGATCCAGCGGTCGCTTCGGGACCCTTCATTTCAACACTTCTTGATATGACAGGATTAACTATATATTTTGGATTAGCGACGCTCGTTTTTGGAGGGTTGCTATGAATAAGAAAATAAATTTCAAGCACTCTGATGATTCACTCAAAAGAACATTTAAATCACTTCATGCTTATGATATTGCTGTTCTATTTGACAAGCTAGATGATGACGAAAAAGAAAGAGTAGTTCGCCTTGTTGACCCTTCCAAACTTGCAGATGTTTTTGTATCACTCGAAGAAGAGGATCAAATTGAGTTTTTTGATCGATTAGAACTACCTAAAAAGAAACTCATCTTAAGAAATTTGGAGAGTGATGAATTAAAAGCATTTATTGAAAATATCGAAGAAGAACGTCAGGAAGAAATCATTGATTTATTGTCTGCGGTCAAACGCAAGACCATTAGATTACTTCTTGCATATGACGAAGATTTAGCTGCTTCAATTATGTCTACAGATTTTTTGACAATTTCCGAGGATTTACCAGTTAAGGAAGCTACTAATTATATTGTCAAATCATCGAAAGAGCAAGATTATATAGACACAATTTTTGTTGTCAATAGCGATAAAGAACTAGTTGGATTCATTGATTTAAAACAATTGATTATGACAAGAGGTAATAAAATAATCAGTGATATCATGGAAGATGATTTCCAATTTGTTTATGAATTAGATTCAATTGAAAAGGCAATTGAGACCATCAAGGATTATGACAGAAATAGCATTCCAGTTCTTACCCCAAAACATCATATTATTGGGATAATAACTGCTGATGACGTTTTCGATGAAATCGTTGAAAGTAGCGAAGAAGATTACGAAAAGCTCGCCCTGATTTCTGATTTTGATCCATCATCCTCTGCCGTAAGAAGAACAGTACAAAGACTTCCTTGGTTGATGATTGCTGTCATACTTAACTTAGTGACAGCCTCATTCTTATCTATTTTTGAAGTTACATTAGTACAAGTTTCTGCACTTATATTATTTCAACCTACAATTTTAGGTATGTCAGGAAATATTGGAACACAATCTTTGGCTGTAACAATTTTAGGGCTTCATATGAAGGAAATCGATAGTAAAAAAGTACCTAAAAAGCATATCGCTAAGGAAATGATGATTGCAATTATAAACAGTTTGACATTAGCAATTATTGCTTTTACTTATGTCACTGTATTTTTGACATTGGTGCCAACAGGAAGTCAAACACCTTTTCAAATTTCAACTATTGTATTCATATCAGTGTTTAGTTCAATGTTCATTGCAGGTTCGATGGGTGTATTTGTTCCATTGATTTTTAATCATTTTGGTATAGACCCTTCAGCAGCGTCAGGGCCTATTATGACAACCGTTAATGACGTCATTACATTGGTTATTTATTTTGGAGTTGCTACGATAGCAATTTTATAACCTGTATCTTTTTACCATATAAGATATGGTATAATATAAAAAAGTCGAAAGAAGGAAAAAAATGGATAAGTATATTGAAATCTATAAAGAAATCAGAAAAAAACTCAAAGCTTATGAGTATGTCATTTGGTTAATTAGTTGGGATCAGGAAACTGAAGCACCTAATGCATCAGTAGAATATCGTAGCAAACAATTTCAAGTTCTTGCTGAAGAAGCATATAAACTTGAATCAGATCCTCAATTTGTAGAAGCAATTGAAAAGCTCTATGAAAACTTGGATCAACTTGAGGATGAAGACTTTAAAGTTGAGATAAAAAAAGCAAATAAAGGATTACGTATTGTCAAAAAAGTACCTAAGGATGAATTAATTGCTTATCAAGTTCTTGCACAATCGGGATCTCATATATGGGCACAAGCAAAAGAAAAAGATGATTTTGAAATGTTTGCTCCAACTTTAGAAAAGATTGTAGCATTTAATAAAAAACTTGTTAAATATCTTGAAACTCCTGAACTAAACGGATATGATATTTTACTTGATTTGTATGAAGAAGGCTTTGGTATAAAGGAATATGATACTTTCTTTGATAGATTAAAAGAAGAATTGGTACCCTTTGTTCTTGAAGTTACGACAAATAATAAGCAAAAATTTAATCGTAGACTAACAAAAGCAGTTTATCCAAAGGACAAGCAAAAAGAATTTTCTCATTATTTGATGGAAGTATTTAATTATGATTTGAATAAGGGTCTACTTAAGGAAAGTGCTCACCCCTTCACTTCAGGTGTGAGTAGTTCAGACACGAGAATAACAACTCACTATCATGAAAATAACTTTATTTCAAGTATTTTTTCTACAATTCATGAAATGGGCCATGGTATTTATGAATTACAAAATAATCCTAAATATGATGATACTGCACTTCATGGTGGAACAAGTTTAGGTATCCATGAATCTCAATCTAGAATGTATGAAAATATGATTGGTAGATCATATGCTTTTTGGAAAATACATTATGGAAAACTCCTTGAATTATTTCCAAAACAATTAAAAAATGTTTCGCTAGATGAATTCTATAAGTTTATTAATCAAGCGAAGAGATCTTTAATTCGCATTGAAGCTGATGAACTCACTTATTCGCTTCATATCATGGTTAGATATGAACTTGAAAAGAGTTTAATCAATGGCAAATTAAAGGTTAAGGATTTACCTAAGAAGTGGAGATCACTTATGTCCCAGTATGTTGGTAAGAGACCAACGACGGATAAAGAAGGTGTTTTACAAGATATTCATTGGTCCGGTGGTGCAATTGGATATTTCCCAACTTATGCGCTTGGATCAGCATATGCTGCTCAAATATATCAATCCATGAATAAGGATTTCAATATTGAAAATGCAATTGAAAATAATGATATTGCAAAGATTAACGCATGGTGTAAAGAACATATTCATCAATTTGCACAAACTAAGACACCTAAAGAAATTCTTCAAATTGCGACTAAAGAAGATTTTAGTCCTGAATATTATATCAACTATTTAAAAGCAAAATTCAAGAACTAATAAGGATAGTGAAGTAAATCATGCTCTCAATTCGGTCACTGTATCAAATCGGTTATGGTCCATCAAGTTCTCACACGATGGGGCCAGCTAAAGCTGTAAAAATAATCAAGGATCAATATCCAGACCTTGATTTTTACGAAATTACATTGTATAACTCATTGGCTTTGACTGGAAAAGGGCACTTATCAGAAGAAGCAATCAAAGAGTCATTGGCACCTTGCCAAGTGGCTTTTTTGACGTCAATCGATATAACAAAACATCCTAATACGCTTGTTGTAAGAGGTTTTCAACAAAACCAGTTGATCATCGAAAAAGAAGTGATGAGTGTTGGTGGTGGACGTATTGTATTCGTTGGTGAAGATGAAAAAGAGCCATCAATTTATCCACACAATAATTTTAAGGATATCAAAAAGTATTGTCGTGCACATAATTTATCGATTTCTGATTATGTATTCATGGTTGAAGGAGAAGGTTTTGATTTGTTTCTTGAAGAAGTATGGGAAGCGATGAAAGTCTCCATAATTAATGGATTATCAAATAGAGGGACACTTCCTGGTCCTCTAAAACTAAAGAGAAAAGCACCAGACTTATATAGTAGAAATGCTGAACAAGAAGTACCTGAAATCACAGAAAATAGACTTGTAGCAAGTTACGCTTTTGCAGTAAGTGAGGAAAACGCAAATGGGGGAATTATTGTCACAGCTCCGACATGTGGGGCTTGTGGTGTTTTACCATCTGTATTATACTATATGCATGAGAAACATCATGTTGTTACAAATGAGCGCATTATGAGAGCTCTAGCTGTGGCGGGGCTAATAGGGAATCTAATCAAGCATAACGCTTCTATTAGTGGTGCAGTAGCAGGATGTCAAGCTGAAATTGGAAGTGCTTGCGCGATGGCAGCAGCAGCGCATGCAACATTATTTAATCTATCGATGGATCAAGTTGAATATGCTGCTGAGATTTCCATTGAGCATCATCTTGGATTGACTTGTGATCCAATCAATGGGTATGTACAAATTCCTTGTATTGAACGTAATGCGGTTGCTGCACTACGGGCAATCGATGCATGTGGTCTTGCATTTTTCTTAACTGATACGAGAAAAATATCATTAGATATGGTAATTCAAACAATGTATCAGACGGGTCTCGACATGCACACATCATACAAAGAAACTTCGCAAGGTGGGCTTGCTCAGTATTATAAGGAGGATGACGATGTTAACTGTTGGTGAAATATTTCTTGGAAGAGCTTTAGATATAGATTATCAAGGACAAGGCATTGTTAAGCATCAAGGATATGTTGTTTTTGTTCGCGGCATGCTGACGCATGAGGAAGCTAAAATAAGAATAACGCAACTTAAAAAGAATTATGGGCATGGTAAAATTGTCGAACTAATAAAAACGAGTCCTGATCGAATTAATCATTCAAGTCACGTTTATGGAAGTTGCAATCTGATTCATTTGTCGCCATATCAACAACTCTTATGGCAACATAAAACAACAAGAGAAACACTTAAGAAGATTATGAATTTAGATTTTGAAGTACATGAAACGATTACTGATAAAAAAGATAAATTTTATCGGAATAAAAGTGTATTTCATGTGATGGATGTACCATATTTAACTTTGGGTTTGTATCATTATGATAATTCAAAACTGATTCAAGTTGAGCAGTTTGTTCTATCGGATGAAAAAACAAATGAAGCACTTCAATACTTATTTGTTAATCGTGTTATAGTCAATCCAAGGGTACTAAAATACATTGTTTTTAGAACAAACGAAAAGAAAGAAATTTTGATTACTTTAGTTGCTAACAAGGAGAACTTTTTAGGTAAAGAAGAATTACTTGATGTATTAAAGAGCATTGAACATGTTGTAGGAATCACACTGAATATTAATCAAAATCCAAATCGGATTCTTGGAGATCAATCGATTGTACTGTATGGTGAAAACCTTATTGTTGAGCGATTAAAAGATATTGATGTCATGTGTTCAGATCAGTCATTCTTTCAAATTAACCTGCCGGTTATAGAAAAAGCTTATCAACTGATTGAAAATGAAATTGGAAAAGATAAAATTGTTATTGATGCATATAGTGGTGTTGGTAGCATAGGATTTTATTTAGCCAATAAAGTTAAAAAAATGATATTGATTGAATCTAGTGAAGATAGTATAAACATGGCTAATATGACAAAAGATAAATACAGCTTTAATCATTTCGAAATCATTGATGAGCGTGCAGAAAAAGTGATACATTTAGTTGATGCAGATTACTTAATTGTTGATCCGCCACGGAATGGATTAACTCCTGAGTTTCTCAGCGGAGCATTAACTCAAGAATATGAAAAAATATTTTATTTGTCCTGTGATGTTAAAACTTTAGCGAGAGATTTAGTTCAATTGTCAGAGAAATATGAAGTTAAAGATATTTACCCGCTACGAATGTTTTTTCACACAACTTCACTGGAAACTTTGGTGATTTTATATCACAAATAAAAAAATCAACTGCGGTTGATTTTTTTTATCCTTTTACAAAAGGGTTATATTTTTTTTCATGACCAATAGTTGATTGTCGACCGTGTCCTGGATAAACGATTACATCATCATCAAATAGTGAATAGATACGTTTTATGCTTTTATAAATATCTTGTGAATTTGAAAATGGAATATCAGTACGTCCAATACTTTGATAGAAAAGGGTATCTCCAGAAAAAAGAATTTGATTGTGAGACAATACTGTTCCCCCTTCTGAATGCCCAGGTGTTTCATAAACCTTGAAGTTATTTCCAATTAACGTGACGTCATCTAAATCAGCAACCCATACGTCAACTGGGATAATATGCCCAACTTGATTGTAAGGGCTTTGTATCATCCAAATTTTATCTTTTAAAGGAGCATATACTGTACAATCAAAAATATCTTTTAATTGTTTAACTCCACCAACATGATCATAATGCCCATGTGTAATATATATGCTTTCCAAAGTTAACCCTTTACCCTTTAGATAAGGAATGAGTTCATTATTTTCATATCCAGGATCAATGGCAAAAGCCTTTTGACCTTCATGAACAATATAGCAGTTACTTTTAATACTTCCCAAAGGGAATTTAGTTATTTTCATGTTATCACCAAACACATTATAACATAATGCTTGTTCCAAATCATATTACAAGCAATAGTGGCTTAAAAAAAGTATAATGGTACCGGTTAAAGGAGATGTTGACATTGAAAATAGCAAATAGTTATATTGAATTAATTGGTCACACACCAATGCTTAGATTAAGTAGATATGAAAAATTAATCGGCAGTCAAGCCGAAATTATAGCAAAACTCGAAAATCACAATCCTCTTTCGAGTGTGAAGGATCGCCTAGCATTAGCATTGATTGAATCAATTGAAAAAAAGGGTTTAGTTAAAGAGGATACTGTCTTCGTTGAACCAACCAGCGGCAACACTGGCATTGGATTAGCGTTTATTTGTGCAGTTAAAGGGTATAAATTAATATTAATCATGCCTGAATCAGTAAGTAAAGAAAGAATTCAAGTTGCTTATGGTTTAGGAGCAAATATCATTCTTACAGATCGTTTGTTAGGTATGAAGGGTTCGATTAGCAAAGCTAATGAATTATTAAAAGCTAATCCCAATTACATTATGCCAATGCAATTTGAAAATTTAGCAAATCCTGAAATCCACAGAAAAACAACTGCAATTGAAATCTTAGAAGATACAGATCATCAAGTTGATTTCTTTGTTGCTGGTGTTGGAACGGGTGGAACAATTACAGGTGTGGGTGAAGTTTTGAAAAAAGAAATTCCTCATGTCAAAATCATTGCAGTTGAACCTAAGGATTCACCAGTTTTATCTGGAGGATTACCAGGTCCTCATATGATACAAGGAATCGGCGCTGGGTTTATTCCAAGTGTTTTAAATATGGAAACAATAGATCAAGTTATTACAGTTTCTAATGAAGATGCATACGAAACTACCCGTTTGCTTGCCAAAACTGAAGGTGTATTTGCAGGAATTTCATCTGGGGCAATCCTATATGCAGCATCACAGTTAGCGAAGTTAGAAGAAAATAAAGGAAAGAGGATTGTTGTCATAGTATGTGATACTGGCGAACGGTATTTATCGACAACACTATACCAACAAAATGTTTAAATGCACAAGAGGAGACGTAGGAGCTGCTAAAAAATTTGATCCTGCTGCACCATGTAAATTAATGATGTTTTTTACTTATCCTGGTGTAATTGCTTTAAGAAGACATCGCATTGCTCATAAACTATACCTTAAGGGATTTAAAAATATAGGTAGATTTATTTCATATAAGACAAGAAAAAAAACAGGAATAGATATTCATCCAGCTGCTCAGATTGGTCGTTGTGTATTTATTGACCATGGGATGGGATTAGTAATTGGTGAAACTGCTGTTGTTGGAGATCATTGTGTCCTCTACCACGGTGTGACACTTGGTGCAAATACATTTGAAAAGGTTGATAGACATCCTAAATTAGGAAATGGCGTAATTGTTTATGCGGGTGCAAAAATAATTGGACCTGTCCATATTGGAGATCATTCGATTGTGGGAGCCAATTCTGTTGTTGTAAAAGACGCTCCTGCGAATAGCAAATTAAAAGGAGTTCCAGCACATCATGTTTCATAATATGAATCAATGAAACATAGTATGCCTGTTTCCTTATGTAATAAGGATAAAATCTATGTGAATGTTGTGTTTCTCATTGACAAAAAATTCAAAATTTGTTATCATAAGTTGAGTTTTAGGAGGTAGTGTATGATTTGGATAGATTATTTTATTGTTTTTGATGCAATTTTCCTTGCAATCATTGTTATGATGATGCATTCTACTGATAACATTAATGATGCATTTAGTGGAGAAAAGTCCGAATTGTTTAAAAATAAAAAAACAAGAGGTTTTGATTTGTTTTTAATGCGTGGAGCTGCCGTGTTATCTGTAATCCTAATTGTTGCTGTTGTTTTATCAAACAATTTACCACATTAAAAAATTAAAATTTCAAATGAAAGGTGTTTCTGATGAAGCGCTTTTTTCATTAAAATAAGGCGAAAAAATGCCACAAAGATATTTTCTACCTGAATTGAATCACAAAATCACAGATCAAGATGCACATCACATCAAAAAAGTAATGCGCATGCGTGATGGAGATGAAATAATTGTGTGTATTCAAGGTACATGCTATCTTGCTTCAATTCAGATTGAAGATAATGATATCAACTACACTTTAATCAAAAAACTCGAACAACAAAAAACATCTAATATTACTTTGACAAATTTCTAAAAATCATATATAATTAATAAGGCTATTAACATAGCGTGGAAGGAGGGTTGACAATGCCTAAAACTATCGTTCGAGATAAAGAATCAATTGAAGATGCTTTGCGTCGCTTTAAACGTGATGTTTCGAAGTCAGGAAACCTCCAAGAAGCTCGTAAACGTGAATTTTACGTGAAACCTAGTGTTGCTCGCAAAGATGCACAACGTGCTGCTCGCGCTAAGAAAAAGTAAATTCTAAGAATTTCGCACTCTAGTTGGGTGCGTTTTTTTATTTTGGACATAAAAAAGTAGACCAGTGCTTTTTTATTTTTTTGCGTGTGGTATAATAAATACACGGTAAGGAGCGGATTTAATGAAATTAAATCGACAAATTCATCATGCTGAAGCAATCGCCAGATTAGTTGGAATACAAGATCGTAATCTAATGGTTTTCAAACAATATCTGGGTATGAATGTTTCTGTAATGGGTTCTGAAATCATTACGGACGCTAAAAAGGAACAGCTGCCATTATTGGAAGCTATTTTTGATGTCTTAATTGAACTTGCCGAACATCAAATCCAATTATCAGAAAGAGATGTTATGTATATTATTAAACTTGCAGAAAAAGAGCAATTAGATAATATTTTTGAATTATATCAAAACCGAAAAAAAATTTTGGTGAATGACTCGGGACGTTCTATATACCCCAAAACATTTAACCAAAAGATATATGTTGAAGCAATGTCCAACTATGATTTAGTTTTCGGAGTTGGACCAGCTGGTACAGGAAAAACATATCTTGCTGTAGCACAAGCAGTTTCAGATTTGAAAAATAGCAAGGTGAAAAAACTGATTTTGACGAGACCTGTTGTCGAAGCCGGTGAAAATCTTGGATTTTTACCTGGTGATTTAAAAGAAAAGGTTGATCCATATTTAGTTCCATTATATGATGCGCTTTATGAAATGCTAGGTACTCAAACAACAATGTCACTTATGGAAAAAGGAATCATTGAAATTGCACCTTTAGCTTATATGCGAGGTCGTACATTGGAAAATGCCTTTGTCATTCTTGATGAGGCTCAAAATACAACAAAAGTCCAAATGAAAATGTTTTTAACCCGTTTGGGATTTGCCTCAAAAATGGTGATTACAGGAGATCCATCACAGACTGACTTGCCTAAAGGGGCACCATCTGGTTTAAATCAAGTATTGGGTATATTAACAGATTTAGAAGATGTAAAGATTGTTCAGTTTGAGAAATTAGATGTTGTTAGACATCCCATTGTTCAGCGCATTCTTGAAAGGTATGAAGTCAATGAAAATTAATCTTCATAACCAAACCAAAGAAGATATTAAAGCAATTAGAGCTTTGTTGAAATTGATTTTTAATCCAATTAAAGAATCGAAAAATATGCAAATTATTTTTATAAATCAAGAAAAAATACACGAGATGAATAAGACCTATAGAAATATTGATAGACCCACAGATGTTCTAAGTTTTATTAATGATGATGTCGAAGATGATTCATTAGGGGATATATTTATCTCAATTGAGCAAGCTAGAAATCAAGCAGTTGATTATGGGCACTCATTCGAAAGAGAAATTGGATTTTTAGCTGTTCATGGATATTTACATTTATTAGGTTACGATCATCATTCAAAAGAAGAAGAAAAAATAATGAAAGAAGAACAGGAGCGCATTTTGAAAAATGCGAATCTGGAAAGGAATTCAAATGAAAAGTCTTGAAAAAGCATTAATTGCAAGAAGTCATGCATATACACCCTATTCACATTTTAAAGTAGGCGCAGCAATTTTACTCAAAGATGGTACCTATGTCTTAGGAGCGAACATTGAAAATTCATCCTTTGGATTATCGAATTGTGCGGAAAGAAGTGCCTTGTTTTCTCTTTATAGCCAAGGCTATAAAAAAGAAGATATCGTATCAATGACGATTGTTGCAAATGATCATGGACCAGTTTCACCATGTGGTGCATGTAGACAAGTCATGCACGAATTATTACCAAAAGATACTAAAATTATATTAGCAAATACGAAAGGCAAAACGATGGAAACAACTCCTGATGGATTACTCCCTTATGCTTTCGTTTTAGATGAAAAACCTAAAGATGAGTAGTCACAAATCTGGATTTATAGCAATAGTCGGTAGACCTAATGTGGGAAAATCGACTTTAATAAACGCTTTAATTGGACAGAAGATTGCTATTATGAGTCCCAAGCCTCAGACAACAAGAAATCGGATTATGGGTGTTTATACGCAACCTGATTTTCAAATGATTTTTGTAGATACACCAGGAATGCATAAAGGCAAAGACTTACTAAATAAGACAATCGACAAGATTGCAGTTTCTTCAATAAGAGATGTTGATATGGTCTTATTTGTTGTTGATGATTATAAGGGAAGCGCAGAAGAACATATCCTATCTTATTTCAAAGGATTGAAGATTCCTGTCTTTCTAGTAATTAATAAAATCGATCAGATAAAAGGGCGAATAGGAATTGATCAGATTATTATCTCATATCTTGATTCCTATGCGTTTGAAGGGGTTATTCCTGTTTCAGCACAAGATAAAACTTACTTAAATAAACTTGTAGAAATATTAGTGCCGTATTTACCAGAAGGACCTTTATTTTTTCCTGAAGAGATGAAAAGTGATCAAACCGAAAATCAATTGATGTCTGAACTGATCAGAGAAAAGATTTTATTTCATACTGAACAAGAAATTCCACATTCGGTTGCAGTTGTCATTGAATCTCTAGAAGAAAATATTGAACTTAATACGATTGATGTTTCAGCATTAATCATTGTTGAGAGAACAACTCAAAAACAAATACTGATAGGTAAAGCTGGAGAGAAAATAAAGAAGATTGGAACTGAAGCTAGAAAAGAGATTAATCACATCTTAAATACAAAAATTCATTTAACGCTTTGGGTAAAGGTTAAAAAAGATTGGAGAAATAGACCAAGCGATTTGAAATCATTTGGTATTGGGAATGAGAACTAATGGAAGGCATTATTTATAAGGTTCAACCTTATCAGGAACATGCAAGGTTATTGTTTGTTTACACAAAACATGGTAAAAAAACATTACTTGCTCAAGGTTCCCAAAAACTTAACAATCAAAATCGTATTCTTTCACAGTATTTAACTCAAATTGAGTTTAAAGATTCCGAAAAAAGTTTTGTTACACTCGCTGAGGCTAAAATTATCAATGATTTCTCGAAGATCAAAGAAGATTATACTTTAACGAAGCAAGCAGCATTGATGTTGGAGATTATTGATCAACTTGTTGTCGATAACTACCATCATCAAGAGGTTTACAGAGATTTGATTGAAGCATTATCCTCGGAGCATTTGGGTATATCGGCATTAAGTTTTGCATTAAAAATGCTTAAACCTTTAGGATATCCCTTAGATTTGAATGCTGATGGAAGAAAAGTATTAGGAGTCAATATTGAAAATGGTGGACTAGTCTACCAAAATGAATTGGATATTATTGATTTAGAGATCAAGGAAGCAATCATATTGCTCAAACTAAATTTCATTCCTTTTGAAGATTTAGAAGTGTATGAAACAGACAGCCTAGATAAAATAAAAGAATTTATTTTAAAATATTATCAGTATCATTTACAAACGACATTAAAAAATCTAAAATAGACATAAAAGGATGTGTTCACATGGTTTCATTAGACCAGATTGTACAATATGCAAAATCTACAGGATATATATATCAAGGTAGCGAACTCTACGGAGGGTTAGCGAACACTTGGGATTATGGTCCTTTAGGAAGTCTTCTAAAGAAGAATATTAAAGATGCATGGGTTAATAAGTTTCAGAGACAAACACCAAATAATGTACTTATTGACAGCTCAATATTGATGAATAGCGAAGTATGGAAAGCCAGTGGACATGTTGGTGGTTTTAGTGATCCTCTGACTGAGTGTAAGAGCTGTAATCAAAGATTTAGAGCAGATAAACTCATTGAAGATCATGATCCTTCAGTATCAGCTGGTGGTTGGAATACAGATAAGATGTATCAATACTTAGTTGAACACGAAGTGACATGCCCGAATTGTGGCAAAAAAGAATTTTTACCTATTCGTGCATTTAATATGATGTTTCAGACGCATCAAGGGGTTGTTTTAGAACAAGCTAATCAAATTTATTTACGTCCTGAAACAGCACAAGGTATATTTATTCAATTTAAAAACATTCAAAGAACAACAAGAAAAAAAATACCTTTTGGTGTATGCCAAGTTGGTAAGTCATTTAGAAATGAAATCACACCGGGTAATTTTATTTTTAGAACCAGAGAATTTGAACAAATGGAACTTGAATTTTTTGTTAAACCAGGGAATGAAATCGAGTGGTTTAACTACTGGAAACAATTTTCAATGGATTGGCTCATATCACTTGGATTAAAGAAAGAATTCTTAACCTTTGATAATCACAAACCCGAAGCATTGAGTCATTACTCAAATGCAACCACGGATATCCTTTTTCAATTCCCATGGGGATTTGATGAATTATGGGGTATTTCATCTCGTACAGATTATGATTTAAAAGCACATCAAGTTCATTCAGGTGAAAATTTAACATATTTGGATCCAGATACGAATGAAAGATATTTACCTTATGTCATTGAACCATCTGTTGGTGTAGAAAGATTAGTTTTAGCATTTTTAGCAAATGGGTATGATGAAGAAACGTTAGAATCAGGAGATACTAGACAAATTCTTCATATTCATCCTGCACTTGCTCCATATAAAGTAGCAGTGCTACCCTTAATCAAAAAGGAACACAACACAAAAGCGGTACAAATATTTGAAGAACTTAATCAATACTTTGATGTCGTCTATGATGAAACTCAAAATATTGGAAAGAGATATAGAAGACAAGATGCTATTGGAACCTATTTATGTGTCACAGTTGATCACGATACGGCAAATGATCAATCTGTTACAGTTAGAAATAGAGACACAATGGCACAGGTTAGAATTCCAATTAAAGATTTAAAAAATTATGTTGAAGAACAAATTAAATTTTAGTGATAGAAATTGAATGATAATTTTGCAAGGAGGACCTAGATGGAAAACAATCTCATTCGTGAAATTAATGAAAAAACCGCGATTGTTGACTTAGTCAGCGAGTTTGTTTCGCTATCTAAACGCGGCAAAAACTTTATGGGTCTATGTCCTTTCCATCAGGAAAAAACACCAAGTTTTTCTGTTTCACCAGAGAAAAATATTGCCAAATGTATGTCGTGCGGCGAAGGTGGTACTCCAATTAATTTTTATCGAAAGATTAAAAATATTTCATTTGAAGAATCCGCTTCAATTTTAGCTGAACGTGCTGGAATCAAAATAAAAGAAAGCAAAATTAAAAAGGATCCTCATACTAATTACTATAAATTAATGAATGAGGTTGCTTCCTTTTATCAATTTAACCTTAAAAATAGTGAAAAAGGTCAAGAAGCACTAAAATATTTATACCAAAGACAAATGACAGATGAGCTTATCTCACATTTTAGATTAGGATATGCTCCTAATCATGGAAATATGCTTTATCAGGTATTAAAAGATAAAAAGTATGCAGTTAGTGATATGATATTACTTGGTGTTGTTAAACAAGCTGATGACGGATCATATTATGATCTGTTCAGTGATCGTATCATTTTTCCAATAACAAATCCGAAAGGTGATGTTGTAGGACTCAGTGGAAGAACGCAAAATCCAAAAGATTCAGTTAAATATATTAACAGTCCCGAAACAGTGATTTTTAAGAAGGGACATTTGTTATATCATCTTAATGAAGCTTTAAGTGACATTCGAATGAGTAAGCAAGTTGTTTTATATGAAGGATTTTTTGATGTCATTAGCAGCTATGCTGCAGGTGTTAAAAATGGGATTGCCACGATGGGAACGGCACTTACAAAAGATCAAGCAAAGCTGATAAGAAACGTTACAAAATCAGTCATTGTTGCTTATGATGGAGATGCTGCAGGACTTAAAGCAATCGATCATGCGATACCCATACTTGAAAGAGAGCAACTCAAAGTTGAAGTGCTTCTCATTCCTGAAAAAATGGATCCGGATGATTTCGTTAAAGCATATGGACCTGAAAAATTTGAAATGTTATTTGGCGAATACACGGTTGATGCTTATGCTTTCAGATATAAATACTATAAGCAGGGTAAAAATCTAAGTGATGCCAATGATATGAAATCATTCAAAAGACAAGTCATGACAATGATTCAAAACTCAGATAGCAGTATCCGAGGATTTTATATCCAGAAATTAGCGCATGATTTGAATATTCCTGTTGAGTCTTTAGAATTTAAGAAGCAATCTTTAACCAAAGAACCTGTCATTCCTAAAATTGAGAAACCAAGATTGTTAGGAAAGTATTCAAAAGCAGAACGATATATGATTCTTGCAATGCTGAGATCTAAAAAAGCTTCAGAACTAGTGGCAAAAAAATTAAAACAAACAGATTTTGCAGAAACAATTACAGCAGGTATCAGATTGAAGATTGAAAATTATTATGAAGAGCGTAGTGAACTTGATTTAAATGAATTTCTAGATCAACTCACTATGGAACAAAGAACACACATGGAAACAACGCTCTTAACAGATATGTATTGGACAAATCACATTGAGATTTCAACTGCTGAATTAGAGTCTTATATTGACTTAGTAAAAGAAGCTAATCTCAAACGTCGTCTAGACTATTTAAGAGAAAAAATAAATAATGAAGAAAATGTTAGTGATATATTAAATAATGAACGAGATCAAATTATTGTTTCATTAAAGCATACCAAATAGGAGGTATTTTGTGGAATTAGAAAAAATTATTAATCAGCTAGTCAAGAAAGCTGGTAAAGACAAACTATTAAATCTTGAAGATGTACTACCTTATGCAAAACCAGGTAGTGAAAAATATTTTAATATTGAACGAGAACTTTTGGATAATGATGTAGATATCATCTTACCTGAAGAACTTGAAGATGTTGAAGATGTATTATCTGCAGATACTTTAGAGATTGAAGAAGATGATGATACTGATTTTGACTTAGAAGAAGCTGAACCAGATGATTTATCCCTAAGCGGGTTAGAAGTTGAAGAAGAAGAATTAATTAATATTGAAACAATTGCTTCAAGCATCAAAATTGATGATCCTGTCCGAATGTATTTAAAGGAAATTGGTCAAATTCCCCTATTAAACCAGGAAAATGAAAAAAAATATGCAGTTTTAGTTTCTAATGGTCGTTATGCAAAAGAACAACTAGATGAAATTAACAATGGTCTTTTAGAGTTGCCAGAAAATGATGTTGAAGAACTTAAAGTAGCTCTTGAGCGTGCAATGGCTGCCAAAAATAAATTAGTTGAAGCGAATTATCGTTTGGTTGTATCAATTGCGAAAAGATATGTTGGTCGTGGCCTATTATTTCTTGATTTGATTCAAGAAGGTAATATGGGCTTAATGCGTGCTGTAGATAAGTTTGATCATGAAAAAGGATTTAAATTTTCTACATATGCAACATGGTGGATACGTCAAGCGATTACGCGTGCCGTAGCAGACCAAGCAAGAACGATTCGTATTCCAGTTCATATGGTTGAAACGATTAATAAGATGATTCGTATTCAAAGACAGTTAATTCAAGACTTAGGTAGAGAACCATCATTAGATGAAATTGCTCAAAAAATGGGAATTACGACTGAAAAAGTTCAAAACATTCAAAGAATTGCAAAAGAACCTATTTCATTAGAAGCTCATGTGGGTGAAGAAGAAGATTCATCATTAGGAGATTTTATATCAGATCCTAATGCGCTCACCCCTCATGAATTTATGCTACAAGAAATGGTTAAGCAGACATTAGATGAGGTATTAGAAACATTAACTGACCGTGAAGAAAAAGTCTTAAGACTTCGTTATGGTTTATTTGATGGTAAGAACCATACACTTGAAGAAGTTGGTCGTGAATTTGGTGTGACACGTGAACGTATCCGTCAAATTGAAGCCAAAGCATTAAGAAAACTTAGAAGTCCATCACGTCAAAATAAATTACGTGAGTTTTATTATGGCAAGAAGTAAGAGAATTGCTTTTTTAGCAGAACTTACTCAAGGATATGAAAAAGTTTTAGATATCGGAACGGATCATGGTTTTGTTTTGTCGTGCGCTTTTGAAAAAGGATATATCAGAAGTGCTATCGCGAGTGATTTAAGAGAAAAGCCACTCAACCAAGCAAAAAGAAATTTAAAGAAATATCCAGTTTCTTATGTATTATCAGATGGTTTTTTAGCGATCAAAGAAGATTTTGATTTAGCAATTATTGCGGGTATGGGAGCATATCTAATTAATGATATCCTAGATCACGCTCCTTTAGGTAAACAGACCTATTTACTCCAAGCCAATGAAAAAATTGAGATATTAAGAGAATATCTGATGAATCATGGGTTCTTGATTATTGATGAATATATCATTTATGATCGTTTCTATTATGTCATTTTAAAGGTAGTAAGAGGTGAAATGATTTTAACTGAGGATGATTTACTCCTTGGACCAATATTAAAAACCAAACCTGATGTACTACCTTACTATGCAAGAAAAGCACATCAAATTGAAAAAATAATGACTCATGCTGATGAAAAACGCCTTGAAACCCTAAAAAAAATGCATAAAATCTATAAAAGTGTCTGAATGTGATAAAATTCAAGTAGATAGACACCTTGACATACTCGTGTGTAGCATCGTGATCTTAACAAAATATTTCGTGATGTAATCAAAGGAGAAAAAGATGAAAGAATATCAAAAATTACAAAGATTAGATCGTGCTCTTCAAGTTTTTAGAAGAAGTGGTATTTATAAAAGAACAGCAACCGAATTGAGTAATGCGGATATTATGGTTATGTTTTGCGTTGCGTTCTGTGATTTGTATGAAAAGATTAAATTAACAGATGTTGCTAAAACACTTAGAGTTACCCTTCCAGCAATCACACATAAAGTTAATGAACTTGTTGAACTTGGATATTTGGAAAAGGAAACATCAACAAAAGATTTAAGAGTAACCTACATCACGTTAACAGCAACCGGTAAAGCCTATGTGGAATCCATCAAAGAAGAATATTACCATCCACTCAAACTCCTAGTTAGAAATCTTGGTGAAGAAGATACACAAGCATTAATGCGTATCTTGGATAAAATAAGCAAAATGGGAAAGATTGCATAATCTTCCCCTTTTTTATATAATAATATTGATATTCATTTGTACTTTACATTCGAAAGCGATTAGGTTATAATATTCATTGCCTGCTTATGTGTTTCAATAGCTCAGCTGGATAGAGCAACGGCCTTCTAAGCCGTCGGT
>CAZVDQ010000002.1:0-87998 GCA_964625435.1 uncultured Mariniplasma sp. | reverse complement strand
AGGTGTTGCACTTGTCAGTAGTTTTCATACTAAAAAAAGAGATAATTCGATTATTATTGTTCCGGGTGCTAATCGCAAAATTACTAAGAAAATGATAGATGATGCACTACCTTTGATTATGCAAGCTAAAATCGTATTATTACAATTAGAAATACCAATTGAGATTGTTGAATATGTCATTGAATTGTGTAATCGGAATAAAGTAAAAGTGATTTTAAATCCCGCACCTTACCAAACTTTAAAACCTGGATTGATTAAAAAAGTTAGTTTTTTAATCCCAAATGAAATAGAGGTAAGACAAATATTTCCCAATCACTCTATTGAACTCAATTGTGCTCAGTATCCCAATAAATTAATTGTTACTAGAGGAAGCATGGGAGCAGTGTATCACAATTATTTTGGACTACAAATTCTTTCTGGCATAAAGATTGCTCCAGTAGACACAACAGGGGCTGGTGATACATTTGTTTCTGCATTTGCATCGAAATATATCGAAACAGATTCTGTTGAAGATTCTATTAAGTTTGCCAATATCTGTGCTGGATTATCAATTATGAAGATCGGAGCTCAAGAAAGTTCACCGAGCAAAGCCGAAGTAAATAAATATATTAAAGAACATCAAGAAGAGTTAGAAAAATAAAAAAAGGACAATTTAATTGTCCAATGAAATATATGTTCAGCTGAGCATCTTATAAGATAGGCAAATAAAAAACCAGTAATCCAATGACAAGGGAAGCTGCATTCATGCAAAATGATATGAGTAATAGCTTCTTTTTTGTATATTCTTTCCCGAAAACATAATTTAATATCGTGTATTCGATATAGACAACAATAACTTCAAGTATTCCTAATGCGATATAATAGCGATCTCCTTGAACTATAGAAAAGAAAAAAGTTAAAAGAACTAGCAGTAAATTCATCGTAGGATTAGTTAAGATATTCATCCATATAATGACTTTTATTTGATCTTTTCCTTTAAAACGAAACAAAAAGCCAACACCAATTTCGATTAATATCGATAAACCTAATGCGATTAAGAAGCGGTAGATGATATCAAGCGGCACTTTCTTCACGCTCCTTCTTTATTTTTCTAATCATTTTAATCGATAATACAACTAGAAAAACAACAACTGCAGTAACGATTATTGCAATGATACCAAAAATTATAAGTATTGGACCAATGGCAACATCACAGATTTGAAACATAAAAATCACACTCCCTCTGTATTTTCAAGATGATTATCTATTGCAAGATTTAATAGATAAGCACCAAGTGCAACACTAATAAAAATGAATACTTCATAGAAAATACCAAATTCAAATTTCAAACCAAATGCACTTGGTAAATAGGCTATTAATAACGATAAGGTCGTTAATCCAAAAGCAGTTCCTTTATATTTTCCAAGATTTTGAATAATAATGAATAAAGTGATTGCCATTGTTAGATTAAAGAAGAATGCTCCGAGTATTCCAAATAATGGCATTTGGTGACCGAGTATGAGTAGTGGAAGTGATACAACTAAGCCTCCAATACCGATGAGTTTATATCCAAATAAATCACCAAGCCACCCCCCAAAGAATTTTCCCGCGAATACTCCCAATGTTAATGCGAATAGTAACCAGATTTGACTTTTCCAAGTTAATATGAGCATTGTTCCAATTGACCCTCTAATTAAAACGACTAACAGAATGAGATAGATTATTTTTATGAAGTTTTTTGGTATAGGTTTATAGGTGTGATTATTTATATGTGATCTAAAGACAAAGAACAATGATAAAAGAGTAACAATCACAATGAGTGAAATGTAGATTACAGGAGAATTATATCCGTTTGCAAGAACTGTTCCTGCAAACACACCGAGTGCACCGGGTGCAACAAAAAATCCAGCTGGAGCGGCTTTATTAGGGTATAGATTGACACTTAACACACCACCACCTACATGATACATTGCATTCCCGAGTGTTGCTAATATAATAGCAACAACACCTAATGAAATCATCTGTAAAGCGATGAGGGGTAAAAGAAGACCCACTAAAATATAGATAAAATATAAGTTCTTCTGATCAGCAAAATAACCAAAAAAAGGTTGGAGACCGAAAGCAATCACATTATAAATAATGAAGAATAATGCAATGTACTCAAAATTGTAATCATTGAATTGCATATTGATGATGAATAGACCTTGAAGATCGACGAGGCAATGTCCAAGTCCAAGAAAAATGAGCTTGATTGTTTTTTCGATGATAGAGTCCCCCTAAATAAATTCTTATAGTTTAATTTATTATTATTATATCATATATATCTGGTCCATAAACGAAAACATTTTGGTTGAAATACAAGAAAATAAAAGCGCTTACAAAAATATATTTATTTTTTACTAAGTATGACGTATAATAAAAGTATCTTACATAAGGGAGAAATGCTATGAATAAGAAGTACAGTGCGGAACCGTATCGTATTAAAATGGTCGAACCTATCAAAGAAACAACAAGAGAAGAACGAGAAATGCTTTTAAAAAATGCCGGGTATAACCCTTTTTCTTTGAAAAGTGAAGATGTTTACATCGATTTACTTACTGACTCAGGAACCGGTGCTATGAGTCAAGAACAATGGGCTGCAATGATGATTGGTGATGAAGCTTATGCTGGAAGCAAGAGCTTTTATAAGCTCGAAAGTGTTGTAAAAAACATTACAGGATATCAATATTTCATGCCTGTTCATCAAGGTAGAGGCGCTGAACAAGTTTTTCTACCTCAACTTGTAACAAAAAAAGGTATGTACTATATTTCAAATATTCATTTTGATACGACGAGAGCACACGTAGAACTATCTGGTGCAAGAGCAATCGATTGTGTAATTGAAGATTGTTTTATTATGGATAAATATCATCCTTTTAAGGGTAATTTTGACTTAAAGCAATTAGAGAAAATCATTTTAGAAAAAGGTCCCGAACAAATTGCAGGAATCATTATGACAATTACCAATAACTCAGCAGGTGGTCAACCTGTAAGTATGGAAAATATACGTGAAGTAAAAAAGATTGCTGATAGATATCACATTACAGCGATCATTGATGGAGCGAGATATGCTGAAAATGCTTTTTTCATCAAAGAACGTGAAAAAGGATATGAAAATAAAGCAATTATTGATATCGCTCGTGAAATGTGTAGTTATGCAGATGCTTTCTTGATGAGTGCAAAAAAAGATGGACTTGTCAATATGGGTGGTCTGATTGTTGTTAAAGATAATGAAGAATTATTTAATAAATGTATTATTAGAGCAATTCCTTATGAGGGTTTTCCAACCTATGGTGGATTGAACGGTAGAGATATTGAAGCAATGGCAGTTGGTTTAATGGAAGGTCTAGATGAAAGATATTTAAAATATCGTTTGGATCAAGTCAGATATTTGGGAGATAGATTGATGGAAGCTGGTGTTCCTATTCAGTATCCAATCGGCGGTCATGCTGTTTTTGTTGAATGTAGTACAATTGCTCCTCAAATACCATCTCATCAATTTCCTGCACTTGCAGTGACAAATGCAATTTATTTAGAGGCTGGAATTAGAGCTGTCGAAATTGGCTCACTTCTTATGGGAAGAGATCCAGATACACATGAAAATGTTAAAACAAAGATGGAATATATGCGTTTAACCATTCCAAGAAGAGTCTATACGTATAAGCATATGGATGTTGTCGCAGATGCTGTGATTCAGGTCTATCAACATAGAGAAGAACTTAAAGGTTATGAATTTGTTTATGAACCACCCATGTTAAGACACTTTACTGCAACTTTTAAACCTGTTGAAAAATAAAAAGAAATATATAAATGGAGGAAAAATATGGATTCTATTTTTGTGATTGGACTTATATTAGTTATGTTTGTATTGGATTTAGTTGTTTCACTTTTGAACTATCAAAATCGGAGTAAACCCATACCAGAAAATGTCAAGGATATTTATGATGAAGAACAATATGAAAAATGGTTGAGCTACACAATGGATAACCTGAAGTTTGGTCTTATAAAAAAGACCTTTAATATTGTTTTAATTGTTTTATTATTAATTTTTGGATTTTTCGGTGTACTAGAAGGATGGACAAATGGATGGTTTTCAAATTCGTTTTTCCAAGTTTTAGCATACCTAGGCGTTATCATGATTGGTATGACAATCATTGGTACACCATTTAACTATTATGGAACTTTTGTTATTGAAGAAAAATATGGATTTAATAAAACGACTAAAAAAACGTTTTTCATTGATATTATCAAAAACATTTTATTAATGTCAGTTTTATTTGGTTCTTTAATTGCACTCATTAATTTGATTTTCATTAAGTTTAATGATAATTTATGGATTTTCATTTTACTCTCATGGATTGCATTGACACTGATTATCATCTTAATATTTGTTCTTAACACGAAAGTATTTGTTAAAATATTTAATAAACTCACACCTCTTCCCGAAGGTGAACTTCGGTCTCGGATTGAAACGCTAGCTCAAAAAGTCGGATTTGAAGTTAAAGCAATTTCAGTGATGAATGCTTCTAAAAGAAGTACGAAGTTGAATGCCTTTTTTAGTGGTTTAGGTAAAACAAAAGAAGTTGTTTTATTTGATACATTAATTGAAAAACTATCAGAAGACGAGATTTTATCAGTTCTTGCTCACGAATTGGGTCATGCAATGCATAAGGATATTCCCAAAATGCTTATCGAACGCTCCTTAGTATTTGGAATCTATGCATTAGTTTTGGGACTTATCCTACAAACTTCTTCTTTAGCAACTACCTTTGGTTTATCAGGTATCCATTTAGGTTTCGCTTTGGTTTTGTTTAGTATTTTGATTGAACCTATGGATGTACTTTTGGGAATTCCGCTTAATTATTTAAGTAGAAAAGCAGAATATGCTGCTGATCATTTTTCAACTGAATATGTTGAAAAAAAGCATATGATAAATGCTTTAAAAATTTTAGTCAAAGAAAATTATGCAAATCTTAATCCACATCCGATCTTTATTCTACTGCATTATTCACACCCAGCCGTTTCAGACCGTCTAGGTGCAATTGAAAAATTGTAGACCTAAATATCATAACCTGTATTCAGATTTTTTTCTATTCAAATGGGAATTGATATACAGGTGATACCATTGTTCATAAGTCATATACATGTTATAATTAATAGTAGTGATAAGGCATTTAAATAAGGAGTATTTAATGGGAAAATACAAAATTCTTGCAATCAATCCTGGTTCAACGTCTACAAAACTAGCAATCTATGAAAATGAAATTCAGATTTTTCAAATGAATGTTAGGCATGATGCAAATGAAATAGCACATTTCGAGCATATCATTGATCAATATGATTTTCGTATGAAGGCAATCAAAGAAGCGCTCTCGCAATCCAAAATTGATTTGTCAAGTCTTGATGCTATTGTGGGTAGAGGTGGAATGCTTAAACCAATCGAAGGTGGAACATATGCTGTAAATGATGCAATGATAGATTACATGAAAGTATCACCTCGTGGAGAGCATGCGTCAAATCTTGGATGTTTTATAGCTAAGGAAATTGCAGACCAATATCATATTCCAAGCTTTATCGTAGATCCTGTAGCTGTTGATGAAATGGATGATATTGCAAGATACACTGGTATGCCAGAAATTAGAAGAGCTAGTCTTTTTCATGCCCTAAATCAAAAAGCTGTTGCCCTTAAAGCAAGTGCAGATTTAAAGAAAAAATATCAGGACTTAAACTTGATTATTGCTCACTTAGGCGGAGGAATCAGTGTCGGTGTCCATCATCATGGTCGTGTAATCGATGTGAATAATGCTTTAGATGGTGATGGTCCAATGTCACCAGAAAGAAGTGGATCAGTACCTCTCGGTCCCCTGTATAAAATGGTATTCACAGGAAAATATACATTAAAAGAGATTCAAAAAAAGAATTATGGTCAAGGTGGATTAGTTGCTTATTTAGGAACTAATGACGGTACTGAAATTGAAAAAAGAATTGAACAAGGTGATAATGAAGCGCGGTTTATATTTGAAGTGATGTGTTATCAAATTGCAAAAGAGATTGGCAGTTGCAGTACCGTGCTTAAAGGTGATGTTGATGCAATCATTATCACCGGAGGACTTGCCTATGGTAAATTAACAATTGATCTCATTAAAGAGAGAGTTGGTTTTATTGCTCCAGTTATGGTTTACCCTGGAGAAGATGAAATGGAAGCATTGGCCCTAGGTGCATATCGTGTACTTAAGGGTGATGAAATAGCCAAAGAATATAAGTAGGTGATTTAAATGATTAAAACGATGCAAGACATTGTAAATAGAGCTCAAACGCTTGAAGCTAAAAAAATGGTTGTTGCTGTAGCAAACGATGAACATGTTTTAGAAGCGGTAGAAATGGCAAGACAAGCTAAAATCATTGATGCAGTTTTAGTTGGTGATGCAGGTGAAATTAATGAATTGCTCACTAAATTAAAAATGAGTCATAGTGATTATGAAGTGGTGGATATAAAAGATCCTATTTTAGCTTGCGAAGCATCAGTTAAATTGATGAGTCAAAATAAGGGTGATATTTTAATGAAAGGTATGGTGGATTCTTCTACTATATTGAGAGCAGCTTTGGATAAAGATTACGGAATGAGAACACCTAATAGGATTTCTCATGTGAGTGTCTTGGAAATTCCAACCTATCATAAATTATTACTAATGAGTGATGGTGCAATGAATATAGCACCTGATGCTGATATCAAACAAGAAATTATTGAAAATGGTGTAGCGATTGCTCACTCTCTTGGAATCAAGATGCCTAATGTTGGATGTATTGCTGCAGTTGAGAAAATAAATCCTAAAATGCAAGCAACGCTTGATGCTCAAGAATTGATATTTAGAAATAAAAATGATCGCATCAAGGGATGTATCATTGGTGGACCTTTCGGAATGGATAATGCCATTAATAAAGAAGCAGCGCTTCTTAAAGGAGTCTTAGATCCAATGGCAGGTGATGTTGATTTTCTTTTGATGCCACAAATTGAATCAGGCAATATATTTTATAAGAGTATGATGTTTTTAGGTAATGCAAAAAGTGCAAGTGTTATCGCTGGAGCTAAAAAGCCTATTGTTCTAACGAGTAGAGCGGATTCTAAGGAGAGTAAATTTTACTCAATTGCACTTGCAGCATTAATTGCTGAGCATCATTAATTAAGTAATTTAATAGTTTGAGAAAAATATTTGAATAAGTATTATAAAAAGAGATAAGAAGCATATCGCGGTTTTTATCTCTTTTATTATCGCTGTAGAAAAACAATAGCAAAATATAGTGAATTAAGGGTATAATAGTAATGCAGTAAGCTACTTTCAAAAATATAACCTATGGTTATTTTTTAAGTAAGACGATAATCACGAGCAATCTGAGGTGACCAAATGGAACTTGATACTTTAAAAAAAATAGGTAAGAATATTAAACTTGTTGTTTTTGATTTAGACGGAACACTTCTAAATTCAGAGAGTAAAATTTCTTATCACAGTAAACTAGCAATCGATGAATTGAGAAAAAAAGGGATTAAGATTTGTATTGCTTCAGGAAGAATTTTTACAATGATTAATAGATTCGATGAAGTTTTGAAACCTACAGATTTTGTGATTTCATCAAATGGGGCTGGAATAGATGAATTGTTTGTTGATCAACCCATACAACAACTTTTTTTAGATGAAGATGAGGCAAAACGTGTTGTTGAATTTTGTGTCAGTAATCATTATGAATGTAACATTCTTAAACGTCAAGCGTGTTATTCTCAACCATTTAGTAAGCGATTAATCAGATTTGAAGAATATAATGTTGAAGCAAGAGAACATGGACATGATGAAATAAAATTAGTCAAATATGATACAAATATTAGTGATTATAACTACATCGAGAAGATATTGATTTTCGAACTAGATTTTAAAAATGCAAAAAAAATAATAAATTATGTTGATCAAAATACAAACTTAATCCATACACATTCAGGACATGGATATATAGATATTTCTAGTAGTGGTGTCAGTAAAGGTGAAGCTGTGGTAAAAATTGCACAGTATTTAAATATAGATCTAGGGAATGTTGCAGTTTTTGGAGACTATGATAATGATATTAGTATGTTTAAGGTTGCAGGATTATCAATCGCGCCTTCAAATGCATGTAAGAAAGCATTAAAGGAAGCGGATTTTATTACATTATCAAATAATGATGAAGGAATTGCTTATGCTGTAAGAGAATTATTTTTGAAGTAAGAATTAACTCGAAATGTTCATTGAATTGCACGAAGTTATTTTCATTATTTACAAGTTGTATAGTAAAATAGAAAGTAAGGGTATAAGAGTTCGTAAAATGATTACACAAATTGTATAGAAAGCCATCACAAAAGTCTTATTAATTGAAGGAGTTATCAAGATATGAAGGTCATTCATAAAGGTAATGCAGTATCTAAAGGAATTGGCATAGGTAGAGCTTATATTTATAAACCATATATTCCCCATATCAGGGAGGAATTTATTAGTGACTCTGACATAGATAAAGAATTGGAAACGTATGAAAAGGTAAAACATCAAGCACAAAAAGAAATTTCTAACATCCAAAAATTTCTTGAAGAAAATGATGATGACAAATCTAAAATATTTGATGCTCATCTTGAAATACTAAATGATATTTTAATTGCAGAAGAAATGAATAAACAAATCAAGGGAGTTAAGCACTCATACAGGTATGGAATTAAGAATGTATATGGGATGTTTATAAAAATGATTTCTGAAGTAGACGATCCATTAATAAAAGAAAGAGTTACTGATTTAAAAGATGTTAGAAATAGATTACTCCGTATCTCTGATGGAGTTCCAGAATCAGATTTATCGTTATTAAATCAATCTTCAATCATCATTGCACAGGATTTATATCCATCAGATACAGCAACATTAGATAGAAAACATGTTCAAGCAATCATTACCGAAACAGGTGGTATGACATCACATACAGCGATCATTGCCAAGAGTTATGAAATTCCTGCAATTTTAGGTGTTAATCGTTTGATGGAAGAGATTACTCAAAACGATTGGACGATTGTCGATGCAATGAATGGGATAATATATGTTAATCCAGATAATGAAACAATCGAATTATTTAAGAATAAACAAAAAGATTTCTTGTTTAAGCAAGAAATAATAAAAAAATATATAAACACAAAACCATTAACTAAAGATGGAACAATAATTGAAATTTCATTAAATATTGGTTCAGCTAGTGATGAAGAGTTAGAAAATGAACCCTATGTTGATGGAATCGGTCTTTTCAGATCGGAATTTCTTTATATGGAAAATACACAAATGCCGTCTGAAGATCAACAATTTGAGGTCTATAAGAAAGCACTTATCAAATTTAAAAAGAAACCTGTTATTTTAAGGACATTAGATGTTGGCGGAGATAAAGCATTGAGTTACCTAGATTTAGCAAAAGAAGACAATCCCTTTTTGGGTAATAGAGCAATTAGACTTTGTTTTAATCATATTGAGATGTTTAAGACACAACTTAGAGCAGCACTGCGTGCTTCTATATTCGGCAATTTGTGGCTCATGTTCCCTATGGTAGGTAGCATGGATGATATTTACAAATTGAAGAAAATTGTTGAAGAAGTAAAAGAAGGTTTGAAGAAAAGAAATATTGAATATGACCCTAAATTTAAATTTGGGATAATGATTGAAATTCCTTCCATCATCATGATTGCAGACCATGTTGCTGATGTTGTAGATTTTGCAAGTATTGGAACAAATGACTTATGTCAGTACTTAACAGCAGTTGATCGGATGAATCCAATGGTTTCCACATACTTCCAAAGTTATGCTCCAAGTATGTTTAGAGTTATTAAAATGGCTATTGAGGCCTTTAATAAAGCAAATAAACCACTATCTGTATGTGGTGAATCAGGCGGAGACTTAATTGCCGCACCAATCTTAATTGGGTTGGGTATGAGAAAATTAAGTATGAATAAATCATCGATAGCTGAAATTAAGCGAATGATTAAATCAAATACGATAGAACATTTAGAAAGTATTGCAAATCATGCGATTTCATTAAAAACTGAAGTGGAAGTGGTTGATTATGTCAAATCACAGCTCGATACGGAGGAGTAAATATGTATAAGAAAACTGTTCAAATTAAAAACCAATCAGGACTACATGCAAGACCCGGCTCAGAGTTTGTTGCATTAGCTACAAAGTTTGATTCTGAAATCAGATTAAACAAAGTCGGTCAACCTAATCGAGTTGCTGATGCAAAATCAATTATCTTTATTCTTTCTTTAGGTATTAGAAAGGGTTCAATGATTGAAATTTCTGCTGAAGGCAAAGATGAAGTAAAAGCTGTTGATCAGCTTGTCGCATTAATTGAAAGTGGATTTGGAGAACTTTAGATAATTATACACAAATCTTAAATTTAAGGATTTAGTACAACGTACTATATCCTTTTTTCTTTATGTTTGGGGGTTATCGGAAATGATTGTTTGTGGTAAAATAGTTCTATAAGAAAGCGTTATCATTTTTAAATGTATATGTTTAATAAAAATCATAAGAAATGATTACTTGAGGTGGAATCATGATTATTTTAGACGGTCAATCACTAACATTAGAGTTGTTAAAAAGAATCGCAAGAGATCAAGAGGAAGTTTCGATTGCAGAATCAAGTCAATTACTAGTTCAAAGAGCTAGTCTTTTTGTGGAAAGTGTTGTTGAAGATGGAAAACCGGTTTATGGAATTAATACTGGTTTTGGCGATTTAGCAGATGTTATTATTGAAAAGAAAGAAGTGAAAAAACTTCAAGCAAATCTTTTAAAAAGCCATGCATGTGGTGTAGGTGATCCTCTGCCTATTGAAGTTGTTCGAGGCATGATGGCATTAAGAATCAATGCATTGATTAAAGGTTTTAGCGGAATTAGATTATCAACGATTGAAAAATTAGTGGAATTATTAAATAAAAATTGCATTCCAGTTGTCTATGAAAAAGGAAGCTTAGGTGCAAGTGGAGATTTAGCGCTTTTATCGCATATGAGTTTACCCTTGATTGGTTTGGGTGAAGTTTTTTATGAAGGCAAAAAAACAGAAACAATGGAAGCACTCAAAAAAATGAATATCGAACCTATTAAAGAACTATATGCTAAAGAAGGTTTGAGTCTTATCAATGGTACACAAGCGATGAGTGCAATTGGTGGATTAGTTCTATATGATAGTTTTAAATTATTAAAATTTGCAAACTTATCATTATCACTAACAATGGAAGCTTTAAAAGGTGTCATTGATGCTTTTGATCCTAGAATTCAAGAAGTCAGAGGGCAATTAGGACAAATTGATGTTGCCAAAGAGATGAGAGATAATCTTCTCCATAGTAAACACATCACCAAACAAAATGAACATCGTGTACAAGACGCATATAGTTTAAGATGTGCACCTCAAGTTCATGGTGCAACGAAGGACGCAATGCAACATGTTCTAAATATTGTTGAAAGAGAAATGAATGCAGTAACCGATAATCCTATCCTTTTTATTGATAAAAAAGAAGCAATAAGTGCGGGTAATTTTCATGGGGAACCTCTTGCCTTAGTCTTCGATTATTTAGGGATTGCAATTGCAGAATTAGCAAACATTAGCGAACGTAGAATAGAACGACTCGTGAACCCAGATTTATCAAATGGATTACCTCCATTTTTAGCGAAACACTCAGGATTGAATTCGGGATTTATGATCGTTCAATATACAGCAGCTTCCCTAGTGAGTGAAAATAAAGTATTAGCTCATCCCGCCTCTGTTGATTCTATATCATCTTCGGCAAATCAAGAAGACCATGTTTCCATGGGTTCTATTTCAGCACGGAAAGCAAAATCAATTTTAGATAATTCCAGAAAGGTAATTGCTATGGAATTGTTTACAGCAGCACAAGGATTAGACTTCAGAGAAAAAGCACAACAAGGCGATAAAACAGCAATTTCATATGAATATATAAGATCACATATACCCTTTATAGAACAAGATGAAGTGATGTATCCTTATTTGCATCAAATGGAAAAGATGCTTATGGATGATGATTTCTATCAAACAGTTTTTAAAGGAGAGGATTTAAATGGTTAAAGAAAAAATGATTGGATTAGATCAATTATTTGATACACTCCCAGAACCAATCGAATTCGATCCGACAATTAGAAGAGCACCAAAAAGAGATTTGAATTTAACAGAAAGCGAACTCGAACTTGCAGTTAAAAATGCACTCAGATATATTCCTAAAAAATGGCATGAAGTCATGGCGAATGAGTTTGCACTTGAACTCCTTTCAAAGGGGAGAATTTATGGGTATAGATTTCGTCCAAAAGGACAGATTAAAGGTAAGCCAATAAATGAGTATCAAGCAAACACAATAGAAGGTAAAGCCTTTCAAGTGATGATTGATAATAATTTGGATTTCGATGTTGCTCTTTATCCATATGAATTAGTAACCTATGGTGAAACGGGCCAAGTTTTTCAAAATTGGATGCAGTATCACCTAGCAAAAAAATACTTAAAAATCATGAATAATGAGCAAACCTTAGTTCTTTTATCTGGACATCCTTTAGGGTTGTTCAAATCGAGCATACACGCACCAAGAGTGATTTTAACCAATGGATTAATGATTGGTCAGTATGATAATAAAGAAGGTTTTCAAAGAGCTGCTGCATTAGGTGTCGCTAACTATGGACAAATGACTGCAGGAGGGTGGATGTATATTGGTCCTCAAGGCATTGTTCATGGGACCTATTCAACTTTATTAAATGCTGGAAGAATGAAATTAGGCATCGATGCTAAACATAATTTAAAGCACAGATTATTTGTATCATCAGGTCTTGGTGGAATGAGTGGTGCTCAAGGTAAAGCAATTGAAATCGCTGGTGGTGTTGGTATCATCGCTGAAGTTGATTCGTCAAGAATACAAACGAGATATGATCAAGGATGGGTGAGTGCTATCGCTCGAACTCCAAAAGAAGCATTTGATGTTGCGCATCAAGCAATGAAAGAGGGAGAGAGTAAAGCGATAGCTTTTGAAGGAAATATCGTTGATCTTTTAAGATATGCAGTCAATCAAGAAATTCATATTGATTTACTAAGTGATCAAACAAGTTGTCATGCAGTCTACGATGGTGGATATTGTCCAGTGGGATTGACTTTTCATGAGAGAACAAACTTATTAAAAAATAATAGAGAGTATTTTATTGAACTTGTTAATCAAAGTTTGAAAAAACACTATGAACAAATTAAAATATTAGTTGAAAGAGGAACTTACTTTTTTGATTATGGTAATAGTTTCTTAAAAGCAATCTATGATTCAGGAGTTAAAGAAATTTGTAGAAATCAAGGAAATGATTTAGACGGTTTTGTTTTTCCCTCCTATGTTGAAGACATTATGGGACCTATTTTATTTGATTATGGATATGGACCATTCCGTTGGGTATGTTTATCAGGAGATCCTAAAGATTTAGATCTAACCGATCAAGCTGCTATGGATGCTATTGATAAGAATCGTAGATTCCAGGACCTAGATAACTATAATTGGATTAAAGATGCAAAGAAAAATAAACTTGTTGTTGGTACACAAGCGAGAATCCTTTATCAAGATGTATATGGCAGGTTAAAAATCGCATTAAAATTCAATGAACTCGTCAGAGATGAAAAAGTTGGACCGATCATGCTTGGTAGAGATCATCACGACACTGGCGGAACTGATAGTCCTTTTAGAGAAACAGCCAATATTAAGGATGGTTCAAATGTGATGGCTGACATGGCAACCCATGTTGCTTTAGGTAACGCATCAAGGGGTATGAGCTTAGTATCACTTCATAATGGCGGTGGTGTTGGCGTAGGTAAAGCAATCAATGGTGGATATGGTATGGTTTTAGACGGTTCGTCAAGAGTTGATGAAATCCTTAAATCAGCGATGCTTTATGATGTGATGGCAGGAGTATCAAGAAGATCATGGGCAACAAATGCACATGCGATAGAAGTTGCTGAAGCTTATAATCAGATTGATAATAACTCAATCATTACGATTCCTCATCTTGTTGACCACAGAAATCTTGTGAAATCAGCACTAAAAAATGCAAGAAAGGAAATTAAATCATGAACAAAATCGTTCAATGTGTCCCTAATATCTCTGAAGGCAGAGATATGAAGAAAATCGAATATATGACAGAACCTTTAAAGAATCAAGAAGGATTTAAACTTATCAGTGTGGAACCAGATAAAGATTATCATAGAACAGTGATTACTTTAATTGGGGATCCTGAAAAAATGATAGAACCTTTGATTCTGTTTTTTCAAAGAGTTGTTGAAACGATCGATATGAAAGAACATCATGGACAACATTCAAGAATGGGAGCAGTAGATGTATGTCCGTTTATTCCTATTTCGAATACAACAATTGAAGAATGTGCTGATTACGCTAAAAATTTAGCTGAAAAGGTTGCTGAAAGATTAAATATTTCTGTTTTCTTGTATGCAAAGGCAGCACAAAAGGAAAACCGGATAAATCTTCCCGATATCAGAAAAGGTGAATTTGAAGGTATGGTCGAAAAGATTAAAGATCCAAAATGGAAACCTGATTTTGGTCCTATCAAAATGCATCCAACTTTTGGTGTGGTTGCTATTGGAGCAAGAATACCTCTAATTGCATATAATATCGATTTAAATACGAAAGATGAAAAAATTGCTCGCAATATCGCAAAAGCGATTCGTCAATCCAGTGGAGGATTTCAATATATTCAGGCGGGTCCTGTATTTTTAAAGGAAAGAGAACATGTGCAAGTCACAATGAACATTCTTGATTATAAGAAAAATCCAATCTATCGTATTTATGAAACGGTAAAAATGGAAGCGAGAAGGTATCAAATTAAAATTACTGGATCAGAAGTTGTAGGTCTTTTGCCAAAAGAAGCTCTTATGGATTCAATTAAATACTACCTCTTAGCAGATCATCTTCCATATGATAAAGAAATGACAATGTTTGAATTAGTCTTAGAAGCAGAAAGATATCTAAAACTAAGGGATTTTGACGAACTTAAAATCATTGAAGCAAATCTTTAAAGGAGGAATTATGAGCGCAGACTTAATTATCTATAATATCGGAAAATTATATACGCCATATCTAAATCCACCTCTTCGTGGAGCTGATATGTCGAAAATCAAAACGATTGAAAAAGCATTTGTAGCAATCAGGGATGGACTTATTTTGGATTTTGGAGACCATCACTATAAGAAATACATTTCTAAAGAAACAATGTTAGTTGATGCAAAACAAATGATTGTTTGTCCAGGTTTTATTGATTCACATACACACTTGGTTCATGCGGGTTCTAGAGAAGAAGAATATGCAAAGCTAAGATCTGGAACACCTTATTTAGACATTTTAAAAGCTGGTGGGGGTATATTAGATACCGTTAGAAAGACAAGAAAAGCCTCCTTTGAACATTTATACAGACTCGCATATCAATCATTAGATGAAATGATGCTCTATGGAGTCACGACTGTAGAAGCAAAAAGCGGATATGGACTTCACTTAAAGACTGAAGTGAAACAACTTGAAGTAGCAAAAAAACTAAGTACTGACCATCCAATGAGTGTAATCTCTACATTTATGGGAGCACATGCAATTCCAGATGAGTTTAAGAATGATAGAAGTGAATATATCAATCAGTTATGTGGTGATATGGATACTATCAAGGCATTGGACTTAGCACAAGCTGTTGATGTATTTTGTGAAACAGGTGCTTTTTCAATTGAAGAATCTCGGCTTATTTTAGAAAAAGCAAAATCCTTAGGATTATCAGTTAAACTTCATGCTGATGAAATAAATTCTTTAGGTGGCGCAGGACTTGGAGTTGAATTGGGTGCAACTAGTGTTGATCACTTGATGGCAATCTCAGATAAAGACATCATAAAATTATCAAATAGCAATACAATAGCTAACCTCTTACCTGGAACATCATTTTTCCTCAATAAAGGATACGCGAATGCCAGAAAAATGATTGATCAAAATGTTGCAGTATCTATTGCAGGAGATTATAATCCAGGAAGCTGTCCAACAGAAAACTTTCAGTTAATTATGCATTTGGCTTCAAACAAACTAAAAATGACATCTGAAGAAATTCTGACCGCAGTAACAATCAATCCTGCTTATCATCTTAAAATTGATCATATGATGGGAAGCGTTGCTATTGGAAAAAGAGCAGATTTGGTTGTCTTAGATGCTCCAAATTTAGATTATATTTTCTATCATTATGGAATCAATCATGCTAAGCATGTGATAATTAATGGTAACTTCGTCGTGAAAAATCGACAGATTGTGAGGGAATTATGAAATTAATTGATATGTCAATTAAAGAATTTATTGATGAAATAGATTCTAAATCACCAGCACCTGGTGGAGGTTCAGTTTCGGCATTAGCATCGACTTTAGGTGTTTCACTTGCTAGAATGGTTGGACATCTAACCGTAGGAAAAAAGAAGTTTTTAGCATTAACACCTGAGATTCAACTCGAATTTTTGGATGTTCATGAAGCATTGATTACAATTAAAGATGAATTGATTGATTTAATAGATCAAGACACTGATGCATTTAATCTCATCATGAGGGCTTATCAAATGGCTAAAATAACAGATGAAGAAATTAAATTGAGAACTAGTAAAATTCAAGAAGGAACGCTTGAAGCTATCTTAGTTCCAATCAAAGTAGCTAGTCTTTCCATTTCAGCACTTCATCAAATACCATTTTTGATTCAATATAGCAATAAGAATACAGTTTCGGATTTAGGAGTTGCAATTATGTCACTTGCAGTAGGTGTTGAAGGTGCATGTATGAATGTCCTTATCAACCTTTCAAGCTTGGATGATCATATTGCTGTCAATCAATATTTAGCTCAAGTTGAAAGTTTGACTCAAACAGCGCATAAATTACGTGACCAATTGCTAGAATCTGTCTATAAATTGTTGAAAAAGAAATAGAATTTAGATAATAAAAATCTTTTTTAGATTTAGTATTGATAATAAGGGGTTTATCCCTTATAATGAAAGTAACTTAATTGATTAAGTCGGTGTTAAAATAACGTAACAGGGAATCAAGTTAAATTCTTGAGCTGTCCCAGCAACCGTGAAACGGACGAAATGCAATAACCACTGCGAATAGCGGGAAGGTGCAAAGTAGGATGATGTTAAGCCGGGAGACCTACCGAACAATCAACTAAAGTCATCTTCTGGGGCTGAGAAGGACAATTCTTTTTTGTCTTATATCCATGCCTCTCGAGGCATGGATTTTTAATTATACAAGGAGAGGGACATGAAAAAAATTTGGTTTGCAGTGTTATTTATTTTAGTGTCTACGATACTTGCTGGATGTCAAGGATTATTCGTAGAACCTAACTTTTTATCTTTTGATTTAGAAGTGATTAGTCTTGATGGCACAATTGTGTTAAATCAACCCATCATCTTTCTTGAAGATGATGAACTGACTGTTGTTGACTTAATTGATTTACAGGTTGGACTTGATTATGATGTATACGACATCGGTGTATTTGTTAATGGTGTAGGAGATTTTTATCCTACTGAATACGGAGTGACTTACAACTATTATTACACGTTATACGTTAATGATGAAGTTGCAAAGGTTGGTATACAAGATTTAGTTCCTACTGACGATATGAAAGTAGCTTTTGTTGAGACAACAATGCTTGATGAAATAGATGTTCAAGTTGATCAGTTGATTCAAGAATTTATCGATAATTACCTATCGACATATATCAATGATACGATGGTTTCTCATAATGTTTTAGCAGCATTAAAGCAACTTTCAGATTATGGTTATGATGTACCTTCATTAGACAATACACTATTAAATACTTTAAGTTACACGCTAGCAAATGATACGATTGCGAATGCCTTTAAAACAACTGTGTTTTTAAAAGCTTTTGACATAAATAGTCTTTTAACAGAAACAGCTTTATCGGCTTTTGTAGCAACCAATCCTTATGATGCAGTTTCATTACTAACAGCTCTTACGATGACGAGTGGATCAAATACTCAGATTAATGATATTCTAGCATCACTCACTTCAACAACACCTGAGTTTATGGATGCAGATTATGCAGGAATGTTACTCTTGGCACTCGCACAATATAAAGATGATTCTATAGTTTCTCAAACAGTTGATGATATGGTTGATTTTATTCAAACCATGCTAACAGTCGATGGTATTGAATCGTGGGGAAATGCTAATTCTTCTTCAACAGCTACAGTTATTTTAGGCTTAGTTGCACATGGAATAAATCCTCGTGGAGAAGCTTACATAACAGATAGCAATGACTTAATTGAGGCTTTATTAAGCTATCAAATAGATGGTGCATACAAGTGGTTATTAACAGATGAACAGTCGGATATGGCTTTTTCTACACCTCAAGTTTTTGCATCATTAGTCGCGTATAAGATTTTTAGAGATGTTTATGGTAACCCAGCATTTGATTTGTTTAATTTTTAAGGAGTTAGGTGATTAATAAATGAAAGTAATCGCACTTAAAATAGCAGTTAGCATCATTACCGTTATCACAGCGGTTGTTTTAGTGCATACTTTGACAGTTCAAAATCAAGCAGAAGATAGTGGATTTATTAGAATTATTATTGTTGATGAAAATGAAATCACGGTATTTGATGATGATATCGCGTTTGAAGAAGGCGATAATTTCTTTGATGCATTAAATAAGTCATTCGATTTGACATGTGCTACATCAAGTTATCAAGCAGATGCAACATGTTCATATTCTTTTGATAATTTTGCTTATGATGGAAAAGTTTTATTAGGTATTTCAAATCAGGATTTCAATATTTTAACGAATTGGTCAGACTCCTTTTTAGCATTTGAAGTTTATGACGAATCTGATTTTTACTTGGCTACTCAAGGTGTTAGCAATATTGAATTTAAAGATGGAAATCAAATTAGAATCGTTGTTAAATCGGTCTTGGGAGGTTTATCATGAGTCAACGACACCAAGCGATTAAAGATGCTGCATTAATTGCAGTTTTAACATCCATTCTTTTTGTACAACAACTTGCATTATCATTTATGCCAAATGTACAATTTACAACATTGCTCCTCGTTTTGTATGCCAAGGTTATTGGTTTTAAAAAGACATCATTAATTGTTGTTTTACATGTGATGGCAGTCAATATTTTATCACCATTCGGACCTGTGCTTCCCATTCAAATTCCAGCAATGCTTATTGGCTGGTTTCTCATTCCACTTTTACTAACAACAGTATTCAGAAAGTTCAATTCAGCATGGTCATTAGCAATTTTTGGATTTTTCTTTGGGTTCATTTATTGTTGGATGTACATTCCTGCATCAGTGTTCATTTTAGATATCCCATTTTTAACTTATTTTTATGCAGATATCGTTTTCGAACTCATCTTTGCAGTTAGTAATTTCTTAACTATTTTGTGGTTATATGAACCACTCAAAAAGTTATTAAGAGAACAAAAATTAAGATACGATATTATATCTTATCAGCCTAAAATTTAGTTTGCCTCAATGCGCGCATACGTACGTTAAACAAACAGCACTTTAAATAAAGTGTTGTTTATTTTTGAATTTAGTGCTATGCTATTAGTAAAGATTAACGAGAAATTATACCAATTTTAGCAATATACTGCGAGGTATAGTTTCTTTACTAAAAAGTCGTTTAGAAATTAATTAATATATCAAAGATTTGAGGAGATTCGTATGGCAGTAGGAATCATTTTGGCTGCAGGCTATTCCAGTCGAGCAAAAACCAATAAAATGCTTTTGATGATCAAAAATAAATCACTCATTTGTCATGCTATCGATGGTATGAAACCTTTTATAAAGCATGTTTTTGTTGTAACAGGGCACTACCATATCGATATTGAAAATGCTTTAAAAGATATTGAAGGTGTGACATGCATCGAAAATAAGAACTATCATCAAGGAATGTTTAGTTCGATTCAAGCTGGAGTCAATGCAATCAGCGATGACTTTTTTGTTCTTCCGGGAGATTGTCCTTTTATTCACCCTTCAACTTACGAGCTTTTATTGAATGGAGAAAAGGAAATGAGAGTTCCAAGTTATTTAGGAAGAAAAGGGCATCCTTTATTCATAAAAAAACATTTAATTGAACCGTTACTCTTAGAACCGGTAAATTCAAATTTAAAACATTTTAGAGACCGACATGAATTAGAGATTATGATTACTGATGATCCCAATATCCTAACTGATATTGATACAATAGAAGATTATTTAAAACTAGAAAAACCACATAAGGAGGAATAACAGATGGACATTAAGCACTTTCACAGAGCAGAATCATTAGAAGAAGCCTATCAATTATTAACTGAAAACCCCAAAAATATCATCATTGGAGGTGGCATCTGGCTTAAGATGTCAAAACCAAGTGTAGATACTCTGATTGATTTAAGCGAACTAAATTTAGATCAAGTTATTGATCGAGGCGATTTTATAGAAATAGGTGCTATGGTCACTTTAAGAGATTATGAAATTCATGAAAGCATCCGAGCTTTTGGTGATGGCTTTTTAAGTCAAGGCATCAGTAAAATCTATGGTGTTGGATTTAGAAATGTTGCAACCGTTGGTGGAACAGTTGCTGGTAGATATCCATTTTCCGATCTCATTACACCTCTTTTAAGTTTGAAAGCAAAATTAATATTTTATCCCAAGTTAGAAATGACTTTAGAAGAATATTTGAATACGAAAACAAAGATGAATCACATCTTAACGCATATCATCATTGAAAAAGAAAAAGGCAAAGGATACTTTTATAAAGTTGCTAGAACCTCAACTGAATTTGCTACACTCAATGTTGCAGTATTCAATAATTTCAACGAAATACGTATCGTTGTAGGTTCCCGTCCAGCGGGACCTGTCTTACTTCATGAAGCGATGGAATATCTAAATAAACAAAAAGAAGTTACTGATGAAGTTTTAGATAAAACCGTACAACTGATGCTTGACAATACAAAATTTGGTTCGAATTATCAAGCAAGTATACAATATAGACAACAATTAGCCCAAACTTATGTGAAGCGTGGTATAAAGGAGGTTTTGACAAAATGAAAATAACACTTAAACTTAATGGCCATCCTCGTTTATTTGAAATTACTCCTAATGAATATTTGTTAGATACCCTTAGAAAAAATAATATGACCAGTGTAAAAAATGGATGTGATGCATCATCTTGTGGTGCTTGTTCGGTCCTTATTGATGGAAAACCTATGTTATCTTGTTCTGTTTTATCAGCAAGAGCTGATGGTTGTGAAGTTACAACCGTGGAAGGCATTCAAAAAGAAGTTGATCATATTAGTGATTTTTTTGGTGATGAAGGTGCTGATCAATGCGGATTCTGTAATTCAGGACTTGCATTAACTATTTATGCACTTCAAAAGGACTTAAAAAATCCTACTGATGAAGAGATTAAAAATTACGTGGTCGGTAATCTGTGCAGATGTTCTGGATATCAAGCTCAGTTTATTGCAATCAAACGTTATTTGGAGGATCAAAAATGAAAATCGTCAAAACAAAGATACCATCAATAGATGGTAAGGGTATTATGATGGGCAGACCTGCCTATACTGATGATTTATCAGATCCAAATTCCCTTATTGTCAAATTATTAAGAAGTCCTTATGCATTTGCAAAAATTGTATCTATTGATACAAGTAAAGCAGAAAACCTTGAAGGGGTAGAACTTGTTTTAACTTACAAGGATGTACCTAAAAAATCATTTACAAGAGCTGGTCAGGGATATCCTGAACCTTCTCCACATGATAAATTTGTCTTTGATGAATATGCGAGATATGTAGGCGATGAAGTTGCATGTGTTGCTGCGGTAAGCGAAGTTATTGCTGAAAAAGCTTTAAGTCTGATTGAAGTCAAATATGAACAATTAGAAGCTGTTCTTGATTTTGAAACAGCTATTGATTCCCCAATTATTGTTCATCCAGAAGACGGTATTCTTGAAATGTTTCCAATTGGCTTTGAGCCAAAAAGAAATATAGCTGCTGTTTATGGCATGGAAGTGGGTAAAGTCGAAAAAACATTAAAAGAATGTGAAGTAATCATCAAAGAATCTTTTTATACACAAGCTCAAGCACATGCGATGATGGAACCCCATACAGTGAATGCAAGACTGGACATACATAATCGTTTGGTTCTCTATTCATCGACTCAAACACCTTTTCATGTGCGTCGGATTGTATCACAAACATTAGATGTTCCACTATCAAGAATTAGAGTTATCAAACCTCGTGTTGGTGGTGGATTTGGTGGCAAACAAGCGCTTCATGGTGAAATGTTTGTTTCCTTAGTTACTTTAAGAACAGGTAAACCATCTAAAATTGTTTATTCGAGAAAAGAAGTTTTTGAATCTACTTTTACTAGACATCCAATGCGTGTTGATATGACATTAGGTGCAATGAAAGATGGGACATTAAAAGCAATTGATTGTCACGTTTTATCTGACACTGGTGCTTACGGTGAACATGCACTAACCGTATTTATGGTTACTGGAGCTAAAGTGTTACCTCTTTATAACAAAGTTGATGCTGTAAGATTTAATGGTGAAGTAGTTTATACCAATCATGTATCAGCAGGTGCTTTTAGAGGATATGGTGCGATTCAAGGTAATTTTGCGTTAGAATCAGCAATCGATATACTATGTACAAAACTCGATATGGATCCAATTGAATTCAGACAAAAAAATATGATTGTAGAGGGTGAGACATCACCAATCTTTGAAATCATGGGTGAAGGTACTGCGGGTACTGCAATGATTATGGAATCATGTAAACTCGATTATTGTGTCAAGCGTGGTATTGAACTTATCGACTGGAAGAAAAAATATCCAAGAGTTGATCTAAAAAATCATAAGATTAAAGCTGTCGGTATGGCGATTGCCATGCAAGGTAGTGGTATTCCATATATTGATATGGGAGCTGCAACCATCAAACTTAATGATGATGGATTCTATAATCTAATGGTTGGAGCAACTGATATTGGTCAAGGTAGCGATACAATCTTGGCTCAAATAGCTGCAGAAGCATTAATGACAACTGTTGATAAAGTCATTGTTTATTCTTCAGACTCGGACTTAACACCGTTTGATACTGGAGCCTATGCATCTAGTACAACCTATGTTTCAGGTAATGCAGTATTAAAAGCTGCAACTCAAATGAAAGAAATGATTATTATTGAGGCAGCAAAGGTATTAAAAGTAGAACCTAAAGATGTCGACTATGATGGTGTTGTATTAAAAGCCAAAGATCAACAAATTACATTATCTGATTTATCTAATAGATTAACCTATAACGAAGACCAGAAACAATTAACAACAACGGGTAGTTATGTAGGACATAAATCACCACCACCATTTATGGCTGGTTTAATTGAAATTGATATTGATAAAGAAACTGGAGAATTTGATATCATTGATTATGTGAGTGTTGTTGATTGTGGAACACCAATCAATTTAAAACTCGCTCAAGGTCAAGTTGAAGGTGGTATTGTTCAAGGTTTAGGTATGGCAGCATTCGAAGAAGTGAGATATGGTAAAAAAGGTAACATGTTATCAAATTCATTCCTTTACTATAAGATACCTACAACAAAACAAATACATAAACTAACAACTGAGTTTGCAGAAAGTTATGAGACATCAGGTCCATTCGGTGCTAAATCTGTAGGAGAAATAGGAATTGACACACCTCCCGCAGCACTAGCTAATGCTGTTTATAATGCTTTAGGTGTCAGAATTACTTCATTGCCAATTACGTCTGAAAAAATATATAATGCAATGCAAGAGAAAAAACAAAAGGAGAGCAACTCATGAAATTCAATAAATCAATCGGAATAACCGTCTTATTCTTTGGTGCAATCTGGGGAATACTAGAAGCTACCTTAGGCTATGCATTACAATTTTTACCACCTTTAGTATCTGGAAGTATTATGTTTCCTATTGCAGCAACCTTAATGTATCTAACCTATAATAATACAAAATCTAGATCAGCAATGATTTATGTTGCAGCGATTGCAGCAACACTCAAAGCACTTAATTTCTTTTTACCAGGACTTCCACCAATTAAAACTTATAATCCAATGATTGCAATTATGCTTCAATCAGTGGTTATGGTTGTCTTTTTGCCAATCATAAAGAAAGAATCAGTTTTAATCAAAATGTCAGGTATTGCATTTGTTGGATTATCTTGGAGATTATTATTTTTAGGAAATATTGCGATTAATCATGCCTTAACGGGATTTCCTTTTGGTCAACTTGTAAGTTTTTCTAATATGGTTGAATTTGTCGTTTATCTAGGTTTGATGGAAGCATTGGTGTTAAGCATCATTCAATTGACAGCTATGGCGTTAAGACATAAGGTTAGTTTCACATTTAAACCTAATTTACTTATTTCATTATCAACATTTGTTGTCGCAGTTGTTGTTACTATTCTTTTATAATTACCAGTTTTGCATCTTAAGAAAAGAGTTGATGATATGAATGATTTATATGAAAAAATAGTGTCCTATCAAGCTCGAGGGTTAGACATGGTTTTAGTGACTGCCGTTGAAAAAAGTGGAGAAGGACCTGTTGAATTAGGGAAGAAACTACTCGTTGTTGAAACGGGGGTTTTCTTTGGAACTGTTGGTGGCGGTGCATTGGAGCACTATGCAATCAATAAAGCAAAAGAACTCATTAAAAAAAGAGAGCACTTTACAGAAAAATATTTATTAGATAAAGGTAAGGTCACACCAGAAGCTAAAACATTACCTATGGTTTGTGGCGGTGTAGTGACTTTATTCTATGAATTTATAGGTGTTAAAAATTATGTATATATTTTTGGTGGCGGTCATGTTGGTCAAGCACTTGTTAAAGTGTTAAAACCTTTGAATTTTCACGTCACTATCATTGATGAAAGAAAAGAAATTATCGATGAGTTTGAAGGTGGAGATGAAGTGATTCATCAGCATTTTGCACCTTATATTGAAGAAAAAGGGATTAAAGAAAATAGTTTTGTTGTTGTTTGCACACCTTCACATGCCTATGATTATCATGTGATTAATAAAATTATCGAACTCAAATTGAAACCTAAATATATAGGGATGCTTTGTTCTGTAGAAAAGTTAAAAGATTATCTCAAAGAAACTTATAAGAGATTTGGGAAAGATGTTGATTTGAGCAATTTCTATTCGCCTATTGGTTTAGATGTTGGTGGCGGAGCGCCAGAAGACATCGCAATTTCGATTTCAGCGGAAATACTAGCAATACACTTCAATAAAAAAGATCAAAAACATATGAGGGAAACTATTGATGATAACAATCGTTACTGGGAAAATAAATGAAGGAAAGACAACAACACTAAAATCACATTATCTAAAACATAAACAAGGAGATGGGTTCATCTCTGAAAAAAAGATGATCGATCAAAAAGTTTATAGCTTTACCTCGGTTAGGTTATCGACTCAAGAATTCAAATTACTCATGATGCATGAACATTTTTATTCTGATGACTTTTTAAGTGTTGGAAAAATCGGACCATATTATATTAATTTAGTTACTTTAGATTGGATTGAAAAAATAATTGATCAAATAATTGCTTTAAAAACTGAGCCCATCTATTTAGATGAGATAGGTAATTTAGAAATCAAAGGATACGGATATCATCGTATTTTTAGAAAAATGATTGACTCAAAGCTTGATTTAGTCATTTCAGCTAGAGAAGATTTAGTAAAAACTATTATTGAGACTTATGAACTAAAAGATGTTAAATTGCTTAAAGTCAATCCATAGGAGGATCTTATGTATGATAAGGCTTTAATTCATGGCAAAGTTTATTTAAAAACTGGATGGCAAAATGTCAATATTTATATTGAAGGAGAAAAAATTGCTTTAATAAGCGATCAACTTTTTCCTGCGAAAGAAGTGATTGATGTTAAAGGCTATGAGGTCTTACCTGGCGTTATCGATCCCCATGTTCATTTTGAGCTTGATCTGGGTTTTATTAAATCAGTCGATGATTTTTACTCTGGAAGCGTTGCTGCAGCCTATGGTGGTGTCACATCTTATGTTGACTTCTTAGCTCCCGTAGATAACGAAGAAGATTTAGAAAAAGCCTTTAATGAAAGAATGGAACTTGCTCAAAAGAGTGTTGTTGACTATCACTTTCATGCATGTATTAAAAATCCTAAAGGTGATTTAGAAGCTTTTGTTAAGAAGATGAAAGCATTAGGTATGAATACCTTAAAACTTTTTACAACTTATTCAGATTCTAATCGTAGAACTTATGATCCTGAAATCATTGAACTTTTAAAACTTTCTAAAAAGTATCATTTCTTAATTATGGCACATATTGAAAATGATGAACTCATCAATTTAGATCCTAAGTTTACATATCGAGATTTATTGAAAAGCAGACCACAATTAGCAGAAACAACTGAAGCCTTAAAACTTGCTGAATATACGAGACAAACAGGTGGATGGATGTATATGGTTCATTTAAGCAGTGGAAAGACATTAGAAGCATTGATTCAAAATTATTCTGATATTTTGAATCAGCACTTTTTCGTTGAAAGTTGCCCACAATACTTTTCATTTACTAGTGATGTCTTAGAACAAAAGGATGGTTATTTATATACGTTTGCTCCACCGCTTAGAAGCTCACATGAAAAAGCTTTATTAAAGTATAATGGGCAAGCGGTTTATACCATTGGTACTGATCATTGTGCATTTATGAAAAAAGATAAAGAGAAAAAATCATTGCATGAGACACCACTTGGTATTGGTGGAATCGAACACGCTTTAGGAGTAATGAGATACCATTTAAAGGATGAAGCAATTGAAAAGATGACATCAAGGGTCGCTTATACTCAAGGATTAAGAAGTAAAGGAGTAATTGCAAAAGGTTTTGATGCTGATCTGGTTGTTTTTGAACATGATGATAAGATGAGGGTTCATGGGAATCATGGGACTTGTGATTATTCGGTTTATGAGAATTATCCTATAGCAGGAAAAGTTGTATCAACCATGCTCCGAGGAAAATTTGTTATCAAAGATGGTATTTGGATTGGCCATAAAGGACAATGGATCAAAGGAAGTGATTTTAATTGATTAAAGCAATAGTTAACGCACGTATTTATGATTTTAATCGTTTTATCGACGAAGGTTTTGTCATTTTTGATGACAAGATTTTAAGTGTAGGATCTATGGATGAATTTAAAAATAAGGATTATCATTTAATCGATGGTCAAGATTATTTGGTATTGCCCGGTTTAATCAACAATCACACACATATCTATTCAACATTTGCTAGAGGAATGTCAGTTCCATTTCATCCTAAAAATTTTCAAGAGATTTTAGATCAGTTATGGTGGAAATTAGATCGCAACTTAGATAATGAAATGACTTATTATAGTGGAATTGTTAGTGCAGTCGATCACGTGAAAAATGGTGTGACAACAATGATTGATCATCACGCAAGTGGTGTTGATATCACTGGATCATTAGAAGCTCTTAAGAAGGCTGTATGCGATGATACTGGAGTAAGAGGCATTTTTGCATTTGAAACAAGTGATAGATTTGATGTTGATAAAGCAATCAAAGAAAACGTAACATTTAATAAAAATAATCAATCAGGAATGACTAGAGGATTATTTGGATTACACGCATCAATGAGCCTGTCTGAAGCAACATTAAAAAAAGTAAAAGGTAATTTAGGTGACATACCCATTCATATCCATGTGGCTGAAAGTGTCATGGATGAAGAAGATAGTCAAAAGAAGTATAAAGAAAAGATTATTAAACGTCTAGAAAGACATGGTTTATTAAATAAAGATAGCATCATTGCTCATGGTATTTATATCGATGATGAAGAAATGGATATATTAAAGAAACACGATTGCAAGATGGCAGTTAATTTTAGTTCTAATATGAATAATAGTGTGGGGCTCCCCCCTCTTAAATCATTTAGAGCACATGATCTTGGTGTGATAGTAGGTAATGATGGTATTTCATCATCAATCACTACTGAATATTTGAATGTTTATTACGGGACACGTTTATTAGATAAAACCCCGAATTTATTTGGTTTTGATGAGTTGAAAAAAATGATTAACGAATCATATCAATATGCTAGTCGGATTTTAGATGTTAAATTAGGAAAAATTGAAGAAGGATATGAAGCAGATCTTTTAGTCATTCCTTACATGCCTCCGACACCAATTAACGAAAGTAATGTATTTGGACATTTATTTTTTGGATTATTCAACAGTTTTAAGCCAAGATGTGTCTTTATTGCAGGTAAACAAATTGTTCAGTATTATAACGTCAATGAATATTTAAACGATCAATACTTCAAGGCGAATCAATATGCAGCAAAATTATGGGACAGAATAAATAAGGAGATGAAGTAAATGAATTTAAAAACAACATTTGACGGATTAGCATTAAACAACCCTTTAATGCCTGCATCAGGACCGTTAGTTGGAGACACTGAAAAACTAATGTTTATGCGTGATGCTGGTTGCGGAGCAGTTGTAACAAAGACGATATCAACAAAAGAACCCCATATTCCTAAGCCATGTATCTATGGTGATAGAGATTATGTGATGAATAGTGAACTATGGAGTGAGTATTCTAAAGAAAAATGGGCGAATGAATTTTTACCTGAATACAAAAAAGTTAAAGATAGACCGCTTATTATCAGCGTGGGCTATACCAAAGATGATATGGAAGTTTTAATTCCTCTTTTGGATCCATTTGCTGATGCTTTTGAAGTTTCTACACATTATGTAGGGACAGACTTAAGTGTTATTGCAGGCACTGTAAAAACAATTAGAAGTCATACAAAAAAGCCTATTTATATGAAGATTAGTCCTCATATTCCTAATCCAGCAGAATTTGCAAGAGTTATCAAAGAAAATGGAGCTAATGGTATTGTTGCGATTAATTCGTTAGGACCAACAATGAAAATTGATATCGCATCAAGATCAATTAAGTATGCTAATGAATCAGGATTCGTATGGACAAGTGGACCAGTCATTAAAAATTTAGCATTAGCAACCGTCTATACAATCAAAAAAGCAGAACCTTCATTAACAGTCATAGGTGTGGGTGGTATTCAATCAGCTGATGATGTGATTGAATTTTTACTCGCTGGAGCAAGTGGCGTTCAAATGTTATCTGCTGCTTTACTTAAAGGCAAACAGCTGTATGCTAAAATCATCGAAGATTTACCTAAAAAGTTAGAAAAATATGGATTTAATAGTGTTCAAGAAGTGATTGACACCACACTATCAAATCATGTTTCTTATAAAGCGAATGTGCCTACATTAATTGAAGAAAAATGTATTAAATGTAATCTTTGTGTCAAGGTATGTCCATATTTTGCAATTTCAATGCAAGATAAAATTACATTTGATCCAGATAAGTGTTTTGAATGTGGTTTGTGTGTCGTCAAATGCCCAACAGACGCAATCATAATGGAAATGGAGTGATGGCATGAAAGATATTAGTATTTCTGTACCTAAGGAAGATCATAATGAAAAAGTTTCTGGTAGTTCCCCTTATGTAAGTGATATTAAGATGGATCATATGCTTTATGCGAAAACAGTTCGATCTGACCATGCAAAAGCGAAAATAATGAGTATAGAGATTCCCCCATTACCCAATGGGTATTTTGTAGTTGATTATAAAGATATTCCTGGCAAGAATTATGTCAAAATGATATTTGAGGATTGGCCAGTTTTCGCTGAAGAATCAGTTAACTATATTGGTGAACCAATTATGCTTGTTGTTGGTAAAAACAAGCAGACAATTGATGATATTATCGATCAAATAAAAATAGTTTATAAACTGCTCAAACCGGTCTTCGAGTATAAAAAGAGTGTCATTCATAAACAATTTAATAAAGGAAATAATAAACAAGTATTTCAAAAACAAGAATATAGCATCTCTCATACTTATGAGACGGGTTATCAAGAACAAGCTTATATCGAACCTCAAGGATTTATAGCATATCCTGAGACCAAAGATAAAGTCACATTAATTGGATCAATTCAGTGTCCTTATTATGTTAAAAATGCAGTGATTAATACATTGGGATGTGAACCAGAACAAGTTAGAGTTATTCAACCTTCGGTTGGAGGAGCATTTGGTGGAAAAGAAGAATTTCCTTCTATCATGGCTTGCCAACTTGCTGTTGCAGTTAGAAAAATCCAATTACCTATCAAGATGATTTATGAACGAGAAGAAGATATGGAAGTCACAACAAAAAGACATCCATCAAAGATTACTTTAACAGCATCTATTAATTCAGATTATAAAATTGAAGGAATTAAAGCACACGTATCTCTTGATAGTGGTGCTTATATAGGTTTGAGTGGAGTTGTCTTAGCTAGAGCAATGATTGCTGCAACTTCGGCCTATACCGTAGACAATTTAGATATCTCAGGAGATGTCTATGCTACCAATACTGTTCCTAATGGAGCGTTTAGAGGTTTTGGAGCTCCTCAAATGATTTTTGCTATGGAGATGTTCATTCATCATATTGCAAAAGAACTCAAACAAGATCCTTTTACAATGAGAATGAACCATCTAGCAAAACAGGGTGATTTAACATCAACATCTGGTTTGTTTAGAGATCCAATTATTATGGAAAAGATGATAGAAAAAGCTACCGAAATTTCTGGATATCATGAAAAAGTTAAAGCATATGCTGCTCCTTCAGTTTATAAAGGGATTGGTATGAGTTGGTTTTTACATGGATGTGGATTTACTGGAAGTGGCGAAAGTACACATATTAATGCAAAAGTAAAATTAAAAAAAGATGAAAATAATCAAGTATACATCTTAGTAGCAGCCGTTGATATGGGTCAAGGATGCAAAACATCTTTAAAGAAGATTGTTGCTCAAACTTTAGAATGTAAACTTGATCAAATCACCTTTGATAATCCTGATACAGATTTTGTTCCTGATTCGGGACCTACTGTCGCTTCAAGAACAGTCATGATTGTTGGTGGATTACTCGCTAGAGCAGCTTTAAAGATGAAAGAAACCTGGAAACAGGATGAAAGAATGGAAGTCAATGAAAATTATGTACAACCCGAATATATCAAATGGGATGAAGATCAGATGATTGGTGATGCATATCCAGCTTATTCATGGGGTGTAAACATTGTTGAAGTAGAAGTTTCACCGATTACTTATCAAACGAAATTAAAGCATATATGGAGTGTCTATGATGTAGGTAAGGCCATTGACAAACGTTTAGTTTTAGGTCAAGCTGATGGTGGTATTGCACAAGGTGTCGCTTATGGATATCTTGAAGTGATGAATCACGAAAAAGGAAAACTAAGACAAAAATCAATGACAGATTATATCATTCCGACATCTGTTGATATGGCACCTACTGACACTGTGATTATGGAAAATCCTTATATCTTAGGCCCTTATGGAGCAAAAGGTGTTGGTGAATTAACCTTAGTAGGTGGAGCACCAGCTGTTGCACTTGCAATTGAACTAGCTATAGGAAAGAATGTATATAAAATTCCAGCATCACCTGAATATGTATTGGAGTTGATGACAGATGAGCATTAAATTTAAACTCAATAATAAAGATATCGAGTTAAACTTAGATCCCTCGATGAGATTTTTAGATGTGCTTCGTAACCACTTAAATTTAACTGGTTCTAAAGAAGGATGTGGCGAAGGAGAGTGTGGTGCATGTGCAATTTTATTGGATGGACATATTGTACACAGTTGTATCCTACCACTCGCTAATGTTTTCGGTAGAGAAATCATAACCATTGAAGGGTTCAAAGAAACCAAGAGATATCAAGTTTTAGCAGACGCAATGCTAGAAGAGGGTGGTTCACAGTGTGGTATTTGTACACCCGGGATGATGATTGCTGCTGAAAGTTTATTAAGTCAGAATTCAAAGCCTACAGATGAAGAAATACGCATTGGGATTTCTGGTAATTTATGCCGATGTACAGGATATAACATGATTGTTAAAGCAATAAAAACTGCTTCAAAAAAAGGTGATGGCTTATGGTAAAACACGCCATACCTAAAAATGTTTCTGAAGCATTGAATTATTTATATGATGGCGATTATAAAGTCATAGCTGGTGGAACGGATTTAATGATTCAAAAAAGAAATACAGCAGAACTTCCTCCAAATTTTAATTCCAATATATTATATGCATTTAATTTGGAAGAACTGAAATATGTCATCAAAGAAAAACATCAATTAAGAATTGGTTCGATGACATCCTTAGAAACTTTATTGCATCACCCAGATGTTCCACAGCTCTTAAAAGATGTCATCATGGAGATGGCTTCTCCAGGAATTAGAAATATGGCAACATTAGCAGGCAATATTGCGAATGCTTCACCTGCTGGTGATAGCTTGGTTGTATTATATCTGATGGACGCAATCGTTGTTTTATCAAGTATTTATCAAAATCGATATTTGCCCATTGAAAAAATAATTACTGGTCCAAGAAAGACTGTCATACAATCAAATGAATTAATCAAAGAAATTATTATCCCTAATCATGTTGTTACACAAACTTCATGGGTTAAGGTTGGTGGAAGACAGGCAGATGCGATTTCTAAAGTCTCATTTGCAGGCGCGATTACGATAGAAGACGACAGAGTTGTTGATTTAAGAATTGCTTTAGGTGCAATCTATAAGAATGTTGTCCGTGATAGAAATATTGAAAAGCTTTATAGACAAGAAACAATCGCACATCTAAAAGATGAAGTGCAGAATGTTTTATCGCATTATAAAGACATTATTAGTCCTATTGACGATCAAAGATCAACCAAGGATTATCGGTTTAAGGTTGCTTTAAATTTGATTGAGGATTTTATTAATAAACTATGATTTCGGAGGTGTACAATGGATTATAAAAGAATCATGAAAATTGCGAGAGGTGAGCTTGAAGCAGAACTTGTTCTTAAGCATGCACAAATCATTAATGTCTATAGTAGAGAAATAGAAAAAGGAGATATTGCGATTGAAGATGGCATCATTGTTGGTATTGGTTTATATCATGGGAAAAACGAACATGATCTCAAAGATAAATATGTATCCCCAGGTTTTATCGACGGACATGTACATATTGAATCATCGATGTTGACACCTTATGGATTTGCAAGAATCGTTGTTCCTAAAGGAACGACAACAATCATCGCTGATCCCCACGAAATAGCGAATGTTTGTGGAAATGATGGCATTCAGTTTATGCTTGATAGTAGCAAAGACATTCCTTTAAATGTTTACATGATGATTCCATCTTGTGTTCCTGCCATAAAGGATGAAAATAGTGGTGCTGTTGTGAGTGCGAAAGACATTAAATCCTTTATGGACCATCCTAGAGTTCTTGGATTAGGTGAAGTTATGGATTATCCATCGGTCATTTATGGTGATGATGATATGCACGCGAAAATTGAACTCATGCGTGGTCGTGTGATTGATGGTCATGCACCAGATGTAATGGGCAATGATTTAAATGCCTATATTGCTGCTGGAGTAATGACTGATCATGAGTGTACATTTAAAGAATCAATGATTGAACGAATTCGAAAAGGAATGTATGTTCATTTGAGAGAAGGATCTCAAACAAGAAATACGAACGCATTACTTAAAGGATTAAATAAAGATAATATCAACCGTGTTCTTTTCTGTACGGATGATAAGCATCCTTTTGATATTAAAAGAGAAGGTCATATCAATTTCAATGTCAATCTAGCCATCAAAGATGGTATTGATCCCGTTGATGCAATCAAGATGGCAACATTGAATGCAGCGACATGTTATAAACTTCCTCATTTGGGTGGTATTGCTCCAGGTAAACAAGCTGATTTGCTTGTCTTTTCGAATCTAAAAAACATCGAACCTGAAGTCGTCTATTATAAAGGTCAAATTGTAGCCAAAAATGATGAAGCATTATTTGAAATGCATTACGAAGTTCCTGAATCAGTATTAAATACTGTGCATTTAGATCAGAAGAAAATTTCTTTTGATCTAAAACTTAAGTCTAATAATGTGAAAGTGATTGGTTTAGTAAAAAATAATATCACGACGAAACAATATATTAGACAAGTAAAAGTTAAAAACCATTCATTCGTCTATAATCCAAATATTGATATCCTAAAATTGGCTGTTGTTGAAAGACATCATCATACAGGAAATGTTGGTATTGGATTAATTGAAGGATTTGGAATCAAAAATGGTGCGCTAGCTATGACAATTGCTCATGATTCTCATAATCTCATCATCATCGGTTCGTCAGATGATGATATGAGAGTTGCTCTTGCGAAAATTCAAGAAATTCAAGGTGGCATTGTCCTTGTTAAAAATGGTGAAGTCATTGATTACCTTCAACTAGAAGTTGGTGGGATTATGACAGCTCAACCTGAAACTATTGTTCAACATACGTTGTTAAGTATGAAAGAAAAAATTGAAAAAATGGGACTTAATCCCGAAGTTGGAGATCCATTTATATCATTAGCATTTCTAGCTTTACCAGTGATACCCAATCTGAAATTAACAGATCGTGGATTATTTGATGTCATCCAATTTAAGATTGTACCTATAGAAGAGGAATGAAGGTGTTAATTTGAGCTTTGCAAAACTATACCGATGTACTTTGTGTCAAAAAACTTACTCAATTGAAGAGCAAATTTTAACATGTCCATCTTGTGGTGAAAAGGGTATTTTGGATATTGAATATGATTATGATTCAATGAAAAAATTTGTCGATAGGATATATTTCGCTAACAATCAGGATTTTACTATGTGGCGTTATGCACCGATGATGACTGTAGATTTAAAACATATTCATCACATGTTAAAAATTGGTTGGACTCCGTTATATCAAGCAAATAGACTCCATCATAAACTTGGTATAAAAGCACTATACATCAAAGATGAGGGATTAAATCCAAGTGCTTCCTTAAAGGATAGAGCGAGTGGTGTCGCAATTTTAAAAGCAATTGAAGCAGGATATGATACGGTTTCATGCAGTTCAACTGGCAATGCTGCATCAAGTTTAGCTTGTCATGCTGCAAGAATGGGACTTAAATCAGTTATCTTCGTTCCTAAGAGAGCACCGATTGGGAAAGTTAACCAATTATCGATTTACGGAGCGAATGTGATTAGTGTTGATGGCGATTATAAAGACACCTTTAATTTATCAAAAGAAGCAATTGATCATTATGGGTGGTATAATAGAAACGCTGCAATAAACCCCCACCTCGTAGAGGGTAAAAAAACAGTTGCTTTAGAAATTGCTGAGCAACTTGATTTTAAACCCACGGACTGGGTATGTGTATCTGTAGGTGATGGTTGTACAGTAGCAGGTGTTTATAAAGGATTCTATGATTTAAAACAACTTGATTTAATTGATAAGATACCTAGAATTTTGGGTGTTCAAAGCACAGGTTGTTCACCTTTTGTTGACGCCTATATCAATCATAAGCCGATCAAAGAAGCTGAAGAGAATACGATAGCTGACAGCATATCGGTAGGAATACCTAGAAATCCTGTCAAAGCACAACTTGCAATCGAAAAATCTAAGGGTGCTTGGATTGCAATTACAGATGTACAGATATTGAAAAGTATGAAAAAACTAGGAAGTAAAGAGGGCATATTCGGTGAACCAGCAGGTGTGGCAGCACTCGCAGGTCTCGAAGAAGCAATTAAACAAGGTATTATCCTAAAGGATGAAACCGTAACAGTCATTATGACTGGCAATGGACTAAAGGATCCACATAACGCTCAAAAAGCAGTAAAGCCTCCTGTCCTATTAAAACCAAACTTAAGTGATTTAAAACTATACTTAAAAGAAAAAGGAGAGCAAAAACATGCCTAAAGTACCATTTGGACCTACCTATGACGAGATGTTAAATCCAAGTAGCATAGATCCACAAATCAGAGAAAAAGCACTCCATGCTAAAGAAAATGAATTGGATCCAATTAATCTATTCAACATTACATGGAAGAACGAAAAGAATGAAGTAAATAAAATTGTTTTACCGAAAGCACTAACAGGTGTTGATGCCAATATCGTTGTTTTACTTGGCAAATATTTTCCATCGGGATCACATAAGGTTGGTCCTGCATATTCAACTTTAATTGAAGGATGTGTTGATCGTGATATCGTACCTGAAAAACATACGATCTTAGGACCTTCAACTGGAAATTTTGGAATTGGTGTTTCATATATTTGTAATTTAATGAAATATGAATCAATTGTTATCATGCCTGATAACATGAGTAAAGAACGTTATGATCGCATTCAACGCTATGGAGCGAAGCTCGATTTAACTCCAGGAACTGAATCGGATGTTATTTTAACTTTAGAAAGAACTTATGAACTCAAAAAGAATCCTAACTATCGTTCTTTAGCACAATTTGAATTATTACCCAATTATAGATTCCACAGACACGTGACAGGAAATAGTGCCATTGAAGCCGTTAAAGGTATTGGTAATGGTAGAATTGCTTGTTTTGCTTCTGCACCAGGTAGTGCAGGGACATTAGCTGCAGGAGATCAAATCAAATCGGTATATCCTGAAGCAAAAGTTGTTGCTTTAGAACCTTATGAATGTTCAACACTCATGAATGGTGGACGTGGACAACATCGTATCGAAGGTATTGGTGATAAGATGTGTACATTAATTCATAACGTGTTAACAACGGATTTTATCGCTCTTATTAAAGATGAAGAATCCGTTAGAGGACTAAAAATTATTCATGATGCACCGCATATTCTTGTTGAAAATGGTGTTAATCCTCAAGTTGCTGAACAAATGAGAGATATATTTGGAGTTTCAACAATATGCAATATCATTGGAGCAATCAAGATGGCTAAATTCTTACGACTTGGTGAAAATGATAACATCGTGACAGTTGCTACTGATGGTTATGATCGTTATAACAGCGTCATTGCTGACTTGGAACGTCGCGAACTTGAAACTGCAGACTATGTATTAAGAAGATGGTTTAAAGATATCTTCCATAAGACAAACATCGATGATATCGATGATATGAGAACATTAGAGAAAAAAGAAAGATTATTTAAACAAAAAGAAAACGACTGGTTAAAATTTGATTATTCAATCGATTATTTAAACCAGATGAGAAATATGAAATTTTGGGATGATGAATACGAATTGATTCATCATTATGACGAAAAGATTATTAAAATGAGAGGTAAAGATCTATGAAAATTCCATTTGATGCAATTTTGAAAAAAGCTCATTCCTATGAAAAGGAAATGACACGTTTCTTAAGAGATATGGTCAAAATTCCTAGTGAATCTAGTGATGAGAAGAAAGTTATTGAAAGAATTAAAGAAGAAATGATTAAAGTTGGTTTTGATTCTGTTTCTGTTGATCCTCAAGGAAACTTATTTGGTAAGATTGGACATGGCAAGCATTTGATTGCAATGGATGGCCATATTGATACCGTAGGCATCGGTGAAATCAAGAACTGGACTTTTGATCCTTATGAAGGTTATGAAGATGAAAAAACCATTGGTGGTAGAGGAACCTCTGACCAAGAAGGCGGTATGGCTTCAATGGTTTATGCAGGAAAAATCATTAAAGATTTGAAATTAGAAGATGATTATACTTTATTAATTACTGCAACCGTTCAAGAAGAAGATTGTGATGGTTTATGTTGGCAATATATTATTGAAGAAGATAAAGTTACCCCAGAATTTGTAGTAATTACTGAACCTACATCTTGTAGAATTTATCGTGGACACCGTGGTCGTATGGAAATTAAAGTAAGTACACATGGTATTTCATGTCATGGTAGTGCACCTGAACGTGGAGATAATGCAATCTTCAAGATGGCACCTATTTTATTAGAACTTAAAGAATTGAATAACAGACTTACCTATGATGCTTTCTTAGGAAAAGGAACATTAACTGTTAGTGAAGTATTCTTTAGCTCACCTTCGAGATGTGCAGTTGCTGATGGTTGCTCAGTTTCTATCGATAGAAGACTCACTCATGGTGAAACTTATCTATCAGCCTTAGAAGAAATTAGAGCTTTGCCTTCTGTCAAAGAAGCTGGAGCAGTTGTTGAAATGTATACTTATGAAAAACCCGCATATACTGGATTAGTTTATCCAACACAATCTTATTTTCCAACTTGGGTATTAGAAGAAGATCATGTTGTGTGTGAATCTACAGTTGATGCGTATAAGAACTTATTTAAAAAAGATCCTATCGTTGACAAATGGACTTTCTCAACTAATGGTGTTTCCATTATGGGAAGACACGGTATTCCATGTATTGGATTTGGTCCGGGACATGAAGAAGAAGCTCATGCTCCAAACGAAAAGACTTGGAAAAAAGATTTAATTGAAGCATGCGCTATGTATGCTGCAATCCCATTAATGTATTTGAAACATATCAATAAGGAGAAATAAATATGGAACCACTATATAAAGGAAAACATTTCATTACGTTAGAAGAATGGAAAAAAGAAGAAATTGATAAATTATTAGAAGTATCAAAAGAACTTAAAAGAAAGTTTTTAAATAATGAACCAACGCCTTACTTAACCAATAAAACAGCTTTCTTAATGTTCTTTGAAGCTTCAACAAGAACAAGAAATTCTATGGAATCAGGTATTGCTCATCTTGGTGGTCATGGAACATTCTTAGATGTTTCTACGATGCAGATTTCACATGGTGAAACTGCAAAAGATACAGCAACTATCCTATCATCTTATGGTCATGGTATTGCTTGTAGATATTGTAATTGGGGTATCGGAAACAAATACATCCGCGAAATGGCAGCAAATTCAACAGTATCTGTGATGAATCTACAATGTGATATTTATCATCCTATGCAGGGCTTAGCTGATTTAATGACAATTCAAGAAGTAGCAAAAACAACAAAGAATTTAAAAATATCAATTATTTGGGCTTATGCAAAGAGTCATAAAAAACCAATCAGTGTTCCACTAACTCAAATCCTATTATTTCCTAGATATGGTATGGATGTGACACTTGCTTACCCTAAAGGATATGAATTACCAGATTGGGCGATAGAAAAAGCAAAACAAAATGCTAAAGAAAATGGCGGAAGCTTTAGAATTACGCATAATATTAAAGAAGCGTTCAAAGATGCTGATGTCGTCATTCCTAAAAACTGGGGTAGTTGGGTTAATAATCAATCAACTGCAGTTATTGATGATCTACTAGAATCTTATAAGAGCTGGAAGTGTACTGAAGACATGATTGCATTAGCAAGTCCTAATGTCTATTACATGCATGCGCTACCTGCTGACCGTGGGAATGAAGTAGAAGATTCTGTTATTGATGGTAAGCATTCAATTGTTTATCAAGAAGCTGAAAATCGTCTCCATACTGCTAAGGCGGTTATGGCAATGACAATGGGAAATAAATAGATAACAAAAGAGCCAACTCAATTTAGAGTTGGCTCTTTTTTTTAATATAACGTTTTTTCTTTTTCTCTATATTCTTTAAACAAAAGTAAACATTCGTCCCTATGTTTTTCATCCAGTGTTAAGACTTGTTTATCTGGATGTTCATCTTTTAAGAAACGATAGATAAAATCGTCTCTAAATCCAATATCATCTGCATCCGATGGACGACAACCATATACAACATGTTTTATATTGGCCCAAATTGTAGCACCTAAACACATAGGACAGGGATAAGCGGTTGTTACTAATGTACATCCAGTTAAATCGTGAGTGCCTAAAGCATCACAAGCTTTTCTAATTGCATTAACTTCAGCATGTGCTGTTGGATCATGATCCTTTAAAACTGAATTTGACGTTACAGCAAGAATTTTTCCGTTTGGATCAATAATTGCAGCACCGAATGGTCCCCCAACATTTTCATTCATTGTCTTTCTTGCTTGTACAATTGCTTTTTCCATTACTTCCTTGATTCGATTGTCATTTTTCATGATGGTCCTCTCTTTAATTGGGAATTTTTTGTTATTCATTGATTAAATTATATATGTTTTATTACAAATATTCAAATGATAATCTAAAATCACAAGGAATATACCAACTTATCATTACATCATATGGCTTTTTACAAATAATTTAGAAATACCAGAAGTTATAATAACGCTGATTAATGCCAATAATCCAAGTTTTCCTCCCAAACCATTAAAATATCTAACAAAGATAAAATAAATAAAGCCTAGAATTATACCGGATAGAATAACAAATATAAAGTTAGGAAATCTCTCTTTACTTGACATTCCAATAAAACTTGCTGAAAAAAATACAACGACATAGTCTAAGTGTGAAGGTATTAGGTATATAAATATTACTGCAAAGATAAGACTAAGAATAGTAGATGCAAAAACTGCGGTTAATTTAAAATAATGTTGAAGGTAAAAAGTAAATGATACACCAATGATGGTTGTTGCTAATAACAATCCTAAGTGTAAATTGCTTTCTACTACAAGAAATCCATCATTAAACAAACTATGAACAATTAGTGATGACATAAATGCAATCGCCCCTAGCTTCCCGCCATATCCCGAAAACAAAGGCTTAGTAAATAAATATATGAATGCACATATAAGAGATAACACTAAAACTTCATAAAACCCAAAGAGCGCAACTGAGACCATACCTGCAAACGAACCACAATATATTGCTGCTTCATATTTTCTAGCAACAAAATGTCCAACAAGTCCAATCAAACACGAGGCAAGAACAACCGAGAATTCGAAAAAATGTACAATGCTATATGTTGCAAATACACCAACTATGATTGATAGACCATCTAAATAATCAAAACTGAGAGTTTTAACTTTGATGTTTTCATTCTTAAAAGCATGAAACAGTCCCGTGAGTAGAAATATAAACAATATTGCGTAAACGATATTTAGCAATAGTTCTTTAGGTTCAAATAAGACAGCGATATATGCATAGAGCAATGCAACTAATAGCACAACAAAACCCAACCATTGTTGATTGTATTTAATATATTCCCATATTCTTTTGTTAAAGGAGTTTTGTTTTTTCATAGGATTTCAAACCACCTATTATGAAATAGAATGAAATATCTTAAGAAGAAAGCAAAAAACTATATAGTATATATAAATCATACCATAAGCAATTCTCCATTCAAATAGTTAAATTGATTCTAAGATAATAAAAAAGGCATTAAGCATATTTGCTCAATACCCGTGTAAACCAAGTTTTAATTCGATCAATTATGAAGCTAAAACGCTAATTTTGTTATACATGACAACTGTAAATAAATCAACAATCCACAAAATAGCAAGACCCGCAAATATCCAAATGATTCCGACTAGCATAAGTACTAAGTCATTTTTTTGTATACCCTTTATTAAACGATAACCACCCCAAACGATGCCATCAAATACGGGTAGTGCAAAAAGTATCTTTAAAATCCATGGTAAATTATCTAAAGCTTTAATCAAATCTTTCATCTTTAATTTCCTCCTATACTTTTATCAATCTTATTATACACCGGTTAATCAAAAATATAAAAAGATTAAAAAAATATGATTTAATCACAAGAAATATTTGATATTATTAAAATTCTTTGATTATCGCTTCGAAAGTCATTGACAGCGCTTTCATCTTTCGTTTATAATAGATGTAGAGTCATACAGAGGTGCAATTTATTGGGTATTTGAACCGTGTTTTAGAAGATGGACATTCAAACGGTCAAAGAAGGAATAAATTGCCGAAAGTCTACTGAAGTCCAAATCTTTAGACTTGATAATTGAAGGCACACTTCAATTATTGCCATTATAGTGATAATGGAGAGCTGTTATTAAACAGTTCTCTTTATTTTTATTTGGAAAGGTGGAATAAAATGATCAAAAGTATGAAGATCGGAGATCAAAGATCTTATCAAAGAATCATCACATTTGATGATGTCAAAAAGTTTGGTGAACTGACATGGGATATGAATGATGCACATTTTAACGAGGAGTACACCAAAACAACAATCTTTAAAAAACCAATCGTACACGGCATGTTTGTAGGTTCGCTTTTTAGTAAAATATTTGGAATGGAATATCCAGGATTAGGGACCATCTATGCTTCCCAGACACTGAAATTCTTAAAACCCGTTTATCCGGATATGTTATTAAATGTTGTTGTTACAATAAAAGAAATTATTTTAGAAAGAAATAGAGTAATTTTTACTACTGAAATCTTTAATGACATGGGTGAGTGCATGCTGACGGGTGAAGCAGTACTTTTGCCAAGAAAGGAAAAGACAAATGGATAAATGGATTGATAAGAAAAAATTTTTGACTTTAATCAAAGATCGACAATCGATTATGGTTGGAGGATTTTTAACTTGTGGTACACCTGAAACACTTATTGATTGGGTTGTTGAATCAGGAAAGAATGATTTAACGATTATCTGTAACGATGCAGGATATCCTGATAAGGGTGTTGGCAAATTGATTGCTAATAATCAAGTTAAAAAGCTGATTGCATCTCACATTGGAACAAATCCTTATGCGGGTAAACAAATGAGTGAAGGAGTACTTGAAGTTAATTTAATTCCTCAAGGAACTCTAATCGAACAGATGAGAGCATATGGTGCTGGTTTAGGTGGTATTTTAACACCGGTTGGTGTTAAAACATCAATTGAAGAAGGCAAACAAGTAATTAACTTATCTGGTAGAGATTATTTACTTGAAGAAGCATTTGGTGCTGATTTAGCTTTGGTTCAAGCATATCAATCTGATCAATTAGGTAATTTAACTTATGCTAAGACAGCAAGAAACTTTAATCCTATTATTGCGACTGCTGCTAATATCGTGATTGCTTATGTAGATAATAAAGTTGAGAAAATTGATCCTGAAACAGTCATTACACCACATACATTTATTAAATATCTCGTTGGAGGTAAATTAAGTGGATAATATTAAAGAAATCATTGCAAAACGAGTTGCTAAAGAATTGAAAGATGGAGATCTCGTTAATTTAGGAATAGGTGTTCCAGCATTGGTTGCTAATTATATTCCTAAAGATTGCGAAGTCTATCTTCAAAGTGAAAATGGAATTATTGGATTAGGACCTTTAGCAAATGAAGATGAAATTGATTTAAATCTTACAAATCCCAGTGGACAATATGCAACAATTAAAGAAAACGGGGCATATTTTGATACAGCATTTTCATTTATGATTATCAGAGGTGGTCACTTAGACTTGACAGTCCTAGGAACACTTGAAGTTGATGAGCAAGGATCTATGGCATCATGGATCATTCCTGGAAAACTTGTTCCAGGTATGGGAGGATCAATGGATTTAGTCATAGGAGCTAAAAAAGTGATTGTTGCTACAACACACACAAATAAAGGAAAAGCAAAAATAAAGAAAAGATGTGCTTTACCACTAACTGCATTTGGAGTTGTTGACATGATAGTAACCGAAATGGCAGTTATTGAAGTGAAACCAGATGGATTGCATTTAATTGAAAGACATCCTGAAGTATCAATTGAAGAAATTGTTAAAAATACAGAAGCAACACTCATCTATGATGAAGTGAAGCTCATGGAGGTATAAGATGCAAAAAATAACGCATAGATTAAGACTTAGTCAACATGATGCACATTATGGCGGAAATTTAGTAGATGGAGCAAAAATTCTTGCTTTATTTGGAGATGTAGCAACTGAATTGTTAATTATTTATGATGGCGATGAAGGTTTATTTAGAGCCTATGAAAAAGTTGATTTTTTAGCACCTCTATATGCAGGTGACTTTGTTGAAGTCACAGGCGAGATTATTGAAACTGGAGCAACATCTAGAAAAATGCATTTTGCATGTTATAAAGTGATTGCTGCTCGACCCGACATTAATCCTAGTGCTGCTGATGTTTTAAAAGATAAGATATTGACAACAGAAGCAATTGGAACATGTATTGTTCCAAAGGATAAAATGAGAGTTAAAAATGGATAAGCTAATCATCACTTGCGCAATATCTGGTGCAGAAGTAACGAAACAAGATAATCCATTTGTTCCTTATACAGTAGAAGAAACCGCCGAACAAGCATATGAAGCTTATAAAGCGGGCGCTTCAATCATCCATCTTCACGTGAGATGCGATGATGGGAGCCCTACACAAGACAAAAAGAGATATGAGGAAGTTATTAAGGCAATTAGGAAAAAATGCCCTGATGTCATTATTCAGCCTTCGACTGGTGGAGCTGTTGGCATGTCAAGAGATGAAAGACTACAACCTACAGAACTTCCCATTGAAATGGCAACTTTAGATTGTGGAACGCTTAACTTTGGTGGTGATGATATTTTCATCAATACCGAAAATGATATGAAGTATTTTGCTAAAATCATGCACGAAAAACAAATACTTCCAGAATTAGAGTGTTTTGAAAAAGGCCATATTGATATGGTTTTAAGATTACATAAAAAAGGATTCATTTATGATCCCATGCACTTTAGCTTTGTTTTAGGTGTTAATGGAGGAATGACAGGTGAACCAAGAGATTTTCATTTTTTGAGAGAGAGTATTCCGGAAGAGTGCAGCTATAGTGTTGCTGGTATTGGCAGATACGAGTTTCCTTTAGCTGAACTCTCCATCGAATACGGCGGACATGTTCGTGTAGGTTTAGAAGATAATATCTACATTGCTAAAGGTGTCTTAGCCGAAGGTAATCAAGATCTTGTAAAAAAGGTCGTCGCATTAGCAAAGCAATATAATCGTGAGATTGCATCACCAAATGAAGCAAGAAAAATATTAAACATACAGGAGAAGGACTATGAAAAAACTTTGTAAATACGGAACTCACCGTGTAATTGAACCTCAAGGCATTTTGCCACAAGCTGCATTTAAGATTGATTCAACACCTATTTGCTATGCAAATGAATGCTTAATTGAAGTGGATACACTTAATATTGACTCAGCATCGTTTCATCAAATCAAAGAAGCATGCGACCATGATCCAGAACGGATGAAAGAAATGATTTTAGGGATTGTTAAAACTCAAGGTAAAATGCAAAACCCAGTAACTAAAAGTGGGGGAATGCTTATTGGTACCGTTAAAGAAGTAGGCAAAGATTTTTCTGGTAAAGATTTAATGCCTGGTGTGAAACTCGCTACACTTGTTTCTCTTTCGCTCACACCTTTACATATTGATGAAATCATCTCGATTAACATCACTAATGAACAAGTAAAGATTAAAGGTCAAGCAGTATTATTTGATTCTGGTATTTACGCTGTTATTCCTGATGATTTAGACGAGAAATTTGTTTTAGCAGCTTTAGATGTTGCGGGAGCACCCGCACAAGTAAGAAAACTTGCTAAAAAAGATATGACAGTATTTATTATTGGTGCGAATGGTAAGAGTGGAATACTTTGTGCTTATGAAGCTAAAAAACAAGTAGGTTCTAAAGGACGAGTTATTGGTCTTGTTCGTAAACAAGGTCAAGTTGAAAATCTACAATCATATCATCTATTTGATGATATCATCGTAGAAAGTGCAACGAATAGTATTGAAGTTTATGAAAAATTAGATAAAGTGACTCACGGAAAACTAGCTGATTTGACAATTAATGTCGTTAATACTGAAAATACAGAAATGACTTCGATTTTGTGTACGAAAGAATTGGGAACAGTATATTTCTTTTCAATGGCAACATCTTTTACTAAAGCAGCATTAGGTGCTGAAGGTATAGGAAAAGATATTACGATGATTATTGGTAATGGATATACAAAAAATCATGCAAATATAACATTAGAAATCTTAAGAGAGAATCAACAATTATTTGATTTATTTATGTCACGCTATGCCTAGGAGGTTATGATATGAAATCTATATTAAATGAAAGTCATTTGGAAAGACGAAAACAGTTTTTTGGAAACATCTCAGATGAAAATTGGGACGATTGGAAATGGCAAACCGCAAATCGGATCAGAACTGCAAAAGATTTAAAGAAATATATGAGTTTATCAAAAGATGAAGAAAATACAATTGAACAAGTATTAGGAAAACTCAGAATGGCAATTACACCATATTATTTGACGTTAATTGACCCAAATGATCCAAAATGTCCAATTAGACAGCAAGCTATTCCTTTTGGTAGTGAATTAATTAAAGGAAAAAATGATATTTATGACCCACTTGCTGAAGATCATGATTCACCCATACCTGGATTGACGCATCGTTATCCAGATCGTGTTTTGTTTTTGATCACGGATATGTGTTCTACATATTGTAGGCATTGTACAAGAAGAAGATTTGCTGGACAAAAAGATGCAGCGCTCAAAGTAGATCAAATCGATAGAGCTATCGAATATATCAGAAATCACGAAGAGGTCAATGATATCCTTCTAAGTGGTGGAGATGCATTTATGGTTTCAGATGATCGAATTGAATATATTTTAAAGAAACTTCGCGAAATAGATCACGTTCAAGTCATTCGTTTTGGAACAAGAACACCAGTAGTCATGCCTCAACGTGTAACTGAAAAATTAGTCAATATGCTAAAAAAATATCATCCAATCTGGGTAAATACACATTTTAATCACCCTAATGAATTAACTCCCGAAAGTAAGAAGGCAATTGATTTATTAGCTGATGCAGGTATTCCTGTAGGAAATCAAAGTGTTTTACTTAAAGGGATTAATGATTGTGTTCACATTATGAGAAAACTTGTTAAAGGATTGATTTCTATAAGAGTCAGACCATACTATTTATACCAATGTGATTTATCAGTGGGTATTGAACACTTTAGAACATCAGTATCCAAAGGTATAGAAATCATTGAAGGATTACGTGGTCATATCAGTGGGATTGCAGTACCAATATTTGTTATTGATGCACCCGGTGGTGGAGGAAAAATTCCTATCATGCCAAACTATATGATTTCTCAAGCACCAGGTAAAGTTGTTCTTCGTAATTTCGAAGGTGTCATTACGACATATAGCGAACCTGAAAATTATACGTCTGAATGCGAATGTGAAGAATGTAAGAATGAAAAGTTAGATGGTATTAGTGGTTTATTAGAAGGTAATAAAGTTTCTATGGAACCAGAGCATTTAAAAAGAAAAGAAAGAATAAATCGTGAAAAAACTCATTGACCCTATAGATACTTTGGGAATTATTGGCTTATCGAAAAATAGTGGAAAGACAACAACCCTAAACTATATTATTTCCCTTTATGAGTATCTAAAAATTGGAATAACATCCATTGGTCTCGATGGAGAAGCACTCGACCAAGTTAATTTTTTACCCAAGCCAAAGATTCATGTAAGACGTGGAATGGTCGTTGCTACTGCAAGTGGATGCTTAGAAGCTTCATTTGTCAATTTTCAAGTCTTGGATAAGACTGATTTTTATACTGCCTTAGGACGGATTCAAATCGTTGAAATCTTATCTGATGGTCATATGGTCATTGCAGGTCCTACAACGAATAAAGAATTAAATCAAGTCCTTCAAAAGATGAAATTATTTGTTGATAAAATTTTTGTTGATGGTGCATTTAACAGGATGACATTTGCAAACATTGATCAAATTGATGCAATTATTCTTGCAGCAGGAGCAGCGATATGCCCCATCATGAGTGAGACAATTAATCAAACGAAAATGATTGCAAATATATTTGGTTTAAATAAATCTTATCGTATTGAAAAAATGCCAGTTGAAATGATGATTGTTCAAACAACATTTCATAGATATGGATATGGTGATAAAAAAATTGAGACATTAAAACATTTGCTTTCAAATATAAATGATAAAGTGGATCTTCTGTATATTAAAGGGGCAATCACACCTAAAATCATTCACTTTTTCATAGAGAAAATGATGACGGATTTTTCATTAGTTTGTGACGATCCAACTAAACTATTACTCCAGGAGAGAGACTTTAAGTATTTGAAGAAACTTCATATAGAAGTCAATGTCGTTCATCCCTGTCCTTTACTATGTATTACAATTAATCCATGGAGTCCGACAGGTAATCACTATGATAAAAAGGAATTTATGGAACAAATTAAAAATGTTATTTCATTACCAGTATATAATGTCATGAACCAGGAGGTAAACAATGTCAAAACTTCATTTGAATCAATTACAAATCAAGGCATGTAGAGATAGTGCAGAAGAGATAGCAAGCCAAGTGCAGTCTTTCATCGACGAACACACAACCGTTTCGGTTGAGCGTTCAATTTTACGATTATTGGGTGTCGATGGAATTAACGATTTTGGAGTACCTTTGGTTAATGTTGTTGTTGATCATATCAAGAATAATGCTGATCTATCCTTGGGTATTTGTCATTATATGTCCTATGCGATTCATGATTTAAAAAGTTCTCCACAGGAGATCTCAAATAGTATTTCGGAAAGTAAATTAAGTTTAAGCAATTACAAGAATAGCGCGGAAAGCCCTTATTTAAGCGATTTAACACCATACTTTGAAGAAACATTAATAACAATCGATAAGATGAGAGCGTTAAGAAAAGAATGGATAGAAAGAACTCCTTTTAAGACAACACCAAATAAATATGTCATTGTTGCTACAGGTAATATTTATGAAGATATCAAGCAAGCGGTTTCCGCTGCGAAAAGAGGCGCGGAAATAATTGCAGTTATCAGAAGCACCGGACAATCTCTTTTGGACTACGTTCCTTTTGGTGCGACAACAGAGGGTTTTGGTGGAACTTATGCAACTCAAGAAAATTTTAGATTAATGAGAAAAGCACTTGATGAAGTATCCCTCGGAGAAGATAGATATATTAAATTGGTAAATTATGCATCTGGTTTATGCATGCCTGAAATTGTTGCAATGGGTGCTATTGAACGCCTAGATATGATGCTTAATGATTCCTTGTATGGCATCATCTTTAGAGATATAAATATGAAGAGAACTTTTATCGATCAATATTTTTCTAGAGTATTAAGTGCCTATTCAAATATCATGATTAATACAGGAGAAGATAATTATTTGACAACCTCTGATGCAATTGAACATGCACATACAGTTTTAGCATCACAATTTATTAATGAGCAATTCGCTAAAAAAGCATTCATGGATGAATCGCTCATGGGGTTAGGTCATGCTTTTGAAATTAATCCTGAAATTGAAAACAGCTTTTTATATGAACTCGCTCAAGCAGAGATGTCAAGAGAAATTTTTCCTAATGCACCATTGAAATATATGCCGCCAACGAAACATATGACGGGAGATATATTTAAAGGTAATATTCAAAATACTTTATTTAATATTGCTGCAGTTACTTCATCACAATCAATTCATTTACTAGGTATGATGACTGAAGCCATTCATACACCATTTATGAGTGACAGGGCAATTGCATTAGATAATGCTACCTATATTGAAAAAGCCTTTAAGGATTTTGGAAATGAAATTAGCTATCGTCCTGATGGTATCATTGTAAGTAGAGCATATGAAGTATTGAAAAATGCACAAGAACTCCTTTTGGAGATAAGCAAAGAAGGGTTATTTAAAACCTTGGAAAAAGGAACTTTTGCTGGTATTTCAAGACATGAAAATGGTGGTAAAGGATTAGAGGGTGTCATTAAGAAACACAAACATTATCAGAATCCTGTGATTGATTACTTTATTAAATCATTGAAGGAGGAAAATCATGCCTAATAAAAAGCATTTGATTCGTCCATATGGAGATACCTTAAATGATGGTAAAGTTCAAATTAGTTTTTCTTTGCCTGTTCCATGTGATGCTTTAGGTGAAGAAGCTGCAAAACAAACGGCATTAAAAATGGGTATTCATAATCCAGCAGTCGTTCACAGCTCTCCTTTAAGTGATTCTTTTAGTTTCTATATTGTTTATGGGACTGTTGAACATCAAATTGATACAAATGCTCTGCATGTTGTTGAAGTTGATTCCGAATCAATGAGTAAAGAAGAAGTTGAACAATATATTGAAGAAAACTTTAATGCACCGTTAGTATTTATTGGTGCATCTACAGGAACTGATGCACATACTGTTGGAATTGATGCGATTATGAATATGAAAGGCTACAATGGAAATTATGGTCTTGAAAGATATAAAGGTATAGAAGCTTTTAATCTTGGTGGACAAGTTGATAACGAAACTTTACTGGAAAAAGCAATAGAATATCAAGCAGATGTCATTTTAATCAGTCAGACGGTAACTCAAAAAGATATTCATGTTCAAAATTTAACAAGTTTTATTGAATTACTTGAAGCAGAAAATAAAAGAGATCAATTTATAGTTATCATCGGTGGTGCTAGAATCAACCATGGATTAGCTAAAGAATTAGGATATGATGCTGGATTTGGTTCTAAAAAATATGCATTTGATGTAGCAAGCTTTGCTGTACAAGCACTAAAGAAAAAGCAAGTCAAGATTAAACTTCACAAGTAAACAACCTTGAATTTTATGGTAAAATAGAAGTATCAATCCAGGAGGTTTCCGATGAAAATTTATACAAAAAGAGGAGACTTGGGTCAAACTGACCTTTTGACAAAGCGTGTTAATAAAACTGATTTACATATTTCAGTTAATGGAGCATTGGACGAAGCAATGGCATTTTTATTGATGTCTAAACACGAGATAAAGGATGAAGGCATTAAGACTGAAATCAATCAAATTCACGACCATTTATTCTCTATTTGTCATGAAATCGCGTTAAATCATCCTGATAAAAAAATTACAACTGAAGAAAACATAAATTGGTTAGAATCTAGAATTGATGATTACGATCATCGACTTCAGCCCTTAACAAAGTTTATTAAACTGGATCAAACACCAACTGCATCATGGCTTAATCTATCTAGAGTTACGATAAGAAGGGCTGAAAGAGAATTAGTTTTGTTAGCTGATCAACAAGAGATTAATAGAAATACTTTGCAGTATGTGAATAGACTATCAGATTATTTATTTACTTTAGCCAGGGTATTTGATGAATTATCATAGAGGTGCGTATGGAAAAAATTAGAATTATTATTTGGGGATTTGGAGCTATGGGTAGAGGTATGGCAGAGATGTTACTCTACAAGAAAGGTGTCCAAATTGTTGGAATTTGTGATTTAAATCCTGAATATGACAAAAAGAACTTTTTAGATATATTAAATGTCAAGTCGGATCACGAACCCGTTATTATTGAATCGAATATTGATTTGGTTTTAAGATCCAATGCTGCGGATGTTGTTTTGTTATGCACCGATAGTTTCGTCAAAGATGCATTTGATAAAATCCAGAAAATTGTTATACAGGGTATGAATTGTATTTCAACTGCTGAAGAAATGGCATATCCTTACGCGAATGAACCAAGATTAGCAATGCAGATTGACAACTTAGCTAAAGCATATAATGTCACCGTATTAGGAACTGGAATCAATCCAGGATTCATTATGGATTTGCTTGTGGTTGCTTTAACTGGAACAATGGTTGAAGTTAATCACATTGAAGCCAAAAGAGTTAACAGTTTAAGTCCGTTTGGACCAACGGTTATGCGTGAGCAAGGCGTAGGTATTACAATTGGTGAGTATCACAAGAGACTTATGGATAAGAAATTAGCTGGACATGTTGGTTTTAAAGAAAGTGTCTACATGATTTCTGATGCTTTAGGTGTTAAACTTGATGGATTTAATCAACAAATGGAACCTATTATTACCGAAATTGATCGAAATAGTAAATATGGAGAAGCACTCGCAGGAAATCTTGCAGGTATTAATATGACTGGACAAGGGTTATATAACGGAGATGTATTTATTGATATGATTCATCCTCAACAAATTGAACCTGAAATGGCCGGTGTACAAACTGGAGATTATATTAATATCCAAGGAATTCCTAATATCAATATGTCCATTACTCCTGAAATTCAAGGTGGAATTGGTACAATTGCAATGTGTGTAAATATGATACCTCATGTAATTAATGCAAGATCAGGTTTAAAGACGATGATTGATTTACCAGTACCAAGAGCAGTTCTTGGAGATATGAGAGATATGATAGAATCAGATGATGAATAGGAAATCTTTTTGATTTCCTATTTTTGCTTTTTCGCAGTAATAATCACTATACAACAATAGGCAAAAATGGTATTATATTTATAGGGTAAGCGCTTTCAAGTTAGTTATCTTTTTTTCTGTGAAATGAGAGGTTAATCAAATGATTAAAAAGTATGCGTTCGTACAAATATATAAAAATGTTTTATCTAGAGAAAATAGAGCTTCTAATCTACCCGCAGATACAAAGAATGTTCCTTTTGAGATGCGTGTCAAAGGAAAATTACTTAAAGATGCTGAAATAGGAGATCTTGTTGAAGTTGTTACTGCAAGCAATAGAAAAGAAACGGGGATTTTGATTGCTGAAGAACCTTATTTTTCTCATAGTTTTGGACATTTCGTTAAAGTAATTGAAGATGTTAAAGATATTATTATTGCTGAAACGGAGGACCTGAGTCATGAGTAACTCCTATCAAGATATAATTTCAAGAAAAAAAGTGATTATGAAGAGTGCATTAAAATTAGATTACGATCAATATGAAAATCCAGGGATTGGATTCAACTATGAGAAAATGATGAAAGATTCTGGGTATAGTCTTAGTGACGTCAGAAAGATTCAGTTGGAAAATAGTGTGGGGTCAACACCTTTAATAGAATTGAAAAGATTATCTCTTTACGCAAGAAAATTTGCACCTGAAGGTTATGGAGCACGCATCTTTTTAAAAGATGAAGCAGCAAACATTAGTGGATCGTTTAAGGCTAGAAGAGCTGCGATGAGTATTCATCAAGCAAAGACCTTAGGCTATAAAGGTGTCATTGCTGCAACGAGTGGTAATTATGGTGCTGCGGTTGCAGCTTTAGCAGCAAGAGCAGGACTTAAATGTATTATCGTACAGGAATGTTATGATTCTAATGGTGTTGGTCAACCCGAAATTATTGAAAAAGCTAGAGCATGTGAAGCGTATGGTGCAGAAGTTATTCAATTATCTGTTGGACCTGAACTATTTTATGAGTTTTTAAAACTGTTAGAAGAAACAGAATATTTCAACGCTTCACTTTATTCACCTTATGGTGTGATGGGTATTGAAACATTGGGATATGAAATTGCATCTGAAATGATGAAAAGAGAAAAGAAATTCCCTGAAATGGTTATTTGTACAAATGCTGGTGGAGGAAATTTGACCGGAACTGCAAGAGGTTTAATAAAAGCAAAAGCAATTGATACAAAAGTTGTAGCTGCAAGTGTTGATTTAACTGGACTTCATATGGCAAGTGATCACGATTTTAATCAAAAATCATTTACAACAGGACATACAGGATTTGGAATACCATTTGCTACTTTTCCTGATCGTAGTGATGTACCACGAAGTGCAGCAAGACCTTTAAGATATATGGATCAATATGTATTAGTTAATCAGGGAAGCGTCTTCTTTATTACTGAAGCACTTGCTTTACTTGAAGGATTAGAAAGAGGACCAGCAGGTAATATTAGCTTAGCTGCTGCATTTAGTCTTGCGCAAACAATGACAGAAGATCAAATTATTATTGTTCAAGAAAGTGAGTATACAGGAGCAGGAAAACACATGAATGCTCAAGTATCATTTGCATTTGATCGCGGTGTTGAAATCAAATTAGGTGATCCACTTAAAGAAAAACCAGGAAAAAATATCATTTTTCCAACTTCTGGAGCACTGCTTAAACATAAGGAGTTACCTCTAGATCAACTGAGAACATCATATTTGAAACACTATAGTAATCAAGATTTAACAGATATTGATTATATGTATCTATCAGAAGAATTAAAAACAACAATTGAACATATTAAACACTTAATGGAGGATTTTGATGAAAGCAAGAAATGATGATTTTAATGAACGAAGAAAACATTTAGATGCATATAGTGGCCAAGAATTAAAAACCTATTTCTATAAGCTTACTGATCAACTCATCGATCCATTATTAGAGATGGCATTTGATTATACATCACCAGCTATCGAACGAAGTGTGTTGCTACGCATGGGTTTTTCTAGTTTAGAAGCTAAAGCAATAACAGATCGGTTATTCGAGCATAACCTATTAGAATTTGGTGCTGGCCATATCGTTTATTTTTATTCAAAAGAGAACAATATTTCTATTAGAGAAGCTGGATTAAAGCTTCTTGAAGGATCTAATATCAATCAAATGGTGGAGGTGTTCAAACATGAAGCCAAATGAAAAGCTTGATATTAGAAATCTTCTTAAAGATTTAGAGCATTATCGCCCAAGAAGAAAAGGTTGGGTATGGAGAGACAAAGGTCCTATTGATTTAGGTCCATTTCACTATGTTGATGCAAGTCCATCACTCAAGAATTTTGTTGCACTTCCAAGTGCAAGAAATTTAAATGGTATTGATCCTCAACCAGATGCTACGATCACAACTGAAATTGCTTCAGGAAGATTTGAAGATGATATCAGAAGAATGAGAATGGCAGCTTACCATGGTGCAGATCATATTATGGTGATTAGAACAGCTGGACAATCACACATGGATGGTCTTCTCGAAGGGACACCCCAAGGTATTGGTGGCGTTCCAATTACGAGAAAACAAGTTAGAGCACAACGCAAAGCACTTGATTTGATCGAAGATGAAGTCGGTAGACCCATCAATTATCACTCATATGTTTCTGGCGTTGCAGGTCCTGAAATTGCTGTTATGTTTACTGAAGAAGGCGTCAATGGGGCTCATCAAGACCCACAATATAATGTTTTATACCGAAATATTAATATGATTCGTAGTTTTGTTGATGCTGCAGAAAGTAAAAAGATCATGGCTTATGGTGGACTAGCACAAATTGATGGTGCGCATAATGCCAATGCAACAGCAAGAGATGCTTGGAAGGTAATGCCTGAACTCCTTGTTCAGCATGCGATTAATAGCAGAATGAGTGAAAGAGTTGGGATTCGTCCTGATTTAATTTGTCTTTCTACTGTACCTCCAGCTGCACCACCGAGCCCTGATTTAAAACTTAATTTACCTTATGCAATCGCTCTTCGTGAATTCTTTTCAGAATACAAAATGCGTGCACAAATGAATACGAAATATATGGATTCATCAACACGAGAAGCTACAGTTACTCACGTACTTAATCTATTAATATCCAAATTAACATCAGCGGACATTCAATCAACAATCACACCAGATGAGGGACGTAATGTTCCATGGCATGTTTATAATATCGAAGCTTTAGATACTACTAAACAAGCAATGATGGGTATGGATGATCTCGTGAGTATGCTTGATTTCAAAAAAGATGGTTATTTGATGAAGACCAAAAGAGAAATTCAAGAACGTGCTATTTTAATGCTTGAAGAAATCATTGAAATGGGTGGTTATTTTAAGGCTGTTGAAGCGGGTATGTTTGTTGATAGTGGGAAATATCCAGAACGTTCTGGTGATGGCATTGTTAGAAAGATAGAAGGTGGCATTGGTGCGGGAACAATCATTAAAAGACACAAGAATTATATGGCACCAGTTACAGCACATTATGGATATAATAATTTGAGTCAATATGGAATAAACGATCATCCAGCATCACTCATTGGTGGATCTACTTTTGAAAACCCCGATTTGATTCAATACATAGATGAACTTGATGATGAAGATAATGTTAATTTAAGATTAGATGAAAATGAAAGATATCGCTCAACATCGATGCTTAAACCCGAAGTACAATGGCTTGGTGATGGTGTTGTTACAGTTGATTTATTCTTTCCAACTGATCTATTAACTGCTGAAGCAGCAGCTCTTGAAGCTGGAAAACAAATGAATTTATCTGCTGTTGAAGTGATACATAAAGAAGTGATGCATCCTAGTGAAGGTACAAGAATACAATTAAAGGGTACTGTCAATTTTGAAATTGATACAACGAAACTTGTTTTACCTAAGAAAGAAGAAGTTTTACCTGAAGATGAAATTTTAGAATATGTCAAAAAACATGGAATTAAAGTCGTCGCTGGCACTGGTGGAAGTGATGAACACAGTGTAGGCATGCGCGAAATACTTGATATTAAACATGGTGGTATTGAGAAATATGGGATTGATTATATCTACTTAGGAACAAGTGTTCCTATTGAGAAGTTTATTGATGCAGCCATTGAGACCAATGCTGTTTGTGTGATGATTTCTTTAATCATTTCTCATGATGATATTCATTATAAGAATATGCAAAAATTAAATGATTATGCTATTGAAAAGGGCGTAAGAGATAAGTTGATCTTGCTAGCTGGTGGGACTCAAGTCACTCCTGAACTTGCTAAAAAGTATGGGATGGACCAAGGATTTAGTAGAGGTACTCACGGCAAGGAAGTAGCAAGCTTCATTGTTAAGAAACATCGTGAAATCTATGAAAATTGATTGTTTAGTTGCTGAAATAGGGTCAACAACCACAGTCGTCAATGCTTTTAATCTAAAGGATAGCATTGCTTTTTTAGGACGTGGAATGCACCAGACAACTGTCGATATAGATGTGAATATAGGTCTAAAAAATGCTATTGATAATCTTAAAGAAGCATTAGGTGTTAATGAGTTAACATATGATGAGCTTTTTGCATCTTCCAGTGCTGCTGGTGGATTAAAGATTACCGTTCATGGGTTAGTTTATGAAATGACAGCGAAAGCGGCTAAAGAAGCTGCACTTAATGCTGGTGCTAATATTCATTTGATTACTGCTAATTTGTTAGAAAGTGATCATCTTGAAAGAATTAAAGAGATACATCCCAATATGATTATCATTGCTGGTGGAACTGATTATGGCGAAAAGGAAATTGCGTATCAAAACCTTTTAGCTGTTCTACCCTTAAAAATTCCTGTTATTTATACAGGTAATATCGCCAATCATGATCGAATAAAAAAATTGAATCATCCGAATCTTCGAATTGTCGAAAATGTTTATCCTAGAGTTGATGATTTTAATATCATTCCTTTAAGAAAAGCTATTTATGAAACTTTTGAAGAAAATATCATTCATGCAAAGGGTATGAAACATATCTTTTCTATGGTAAATGGCACAATTATTCCTACACCCGGAGCTGTGATGGATTCAACCCTGCTTCTAGATGAATTATTTGATGGTGTTATCACTTTAGATGTTGGTGGAGCAACAACAGATGTTCATTCAGTTTGTGAAACAAAACCAATTTATCAAAAATATAGTGATGGAGAACCAAGATTTAAACGGACTGTAGAAGGTGATTTGGGAGTTTTTATTAATCGAAAACTTGTTCTCAATACTTTTAATGATAAAGAGTTAGAACTGTTAATGGATATGAGTAAAGAAGATTGTTTGAGTTTGGCTAAAAAAGAACCGTTCATTCCTTTGTCTGATGAAGGAAAAAAACTCAATCAAATCATGACTACTCAATGTGTTAATCTTGCACTAGATAGACATATTGGAGATTTAAGAAGAGTATTTACAACAAATGGATTCAAAGTAATACCTGAAGGTAAGGATACATCTTTGGTAAAAGCAATCTTTTTAACTGGTGGAGCATTATTAAATGTTATAGATCCAGAAAGCATGATTAATAAATATATTGAAAAACAACATAAAAAGCTTGTACCAAATCAAAACGTGAAGATTTATAAAGATTACGATTATATATTTGCTTCTTTAGGAGTTTTGTCTCATAAATATCCTAATGAAGTTAAGATTCTTTTGAAAAAGACTATTCGGTTTGAAGGTGAAAATAATGATTCCTAGTCTCCATATTAATCTTGAAAAATATCGTTACAATTTATTGTATATGCATAAACTGCTTAAGAGTCAAGATGTGACTATGATGGTTGTTTCTAAGGTTTTTTGTGCAGATCAACAATTAATTGATGTAATTAATGAAACTGAAATTGAATATATTGCTGATTCCAAGATTGAGAATCTCAAACAAATGCGAACTGTAAAACCTAGAGTTTTGTTAAGAATTCCACAAATCAGTGAAGCTGATGATGTCATCAGTTATTCTGATATATCTTTAAATTCAGAGTTAGATACGATTTTAGCATTAGATCATGCTGCAATGAAAAAAAATCTAAAACACGACATTATTCTAATGTTCGACCTAGGTGATTTAAGAGAAGGTATCTATTATCAAATGGATTACATACCTATAATAAAACAGATATTAGAGCTAAAACACATTAATCTATATGGTATTGGAACCAATCTCACTTGTTTTGGCGGTCTAATTCCAAGTATTGAAGTCTATCAAAAACTAGAAACAATTAAACAAACAATTGAAAAAACGTTTAATATACAAATCACATTGATTAGTGGAGGAAATTCCTCATCTATCCAAATGATTATTGATCATCAATTTCCAATCTTTGTTAATAATTTAAGACTGGGTGAAGCTTTGATTCTCGGCCGTGAAACAGCTAACGGTAAACATATTGAATCAATGTATGATGATATTTTCGAATTACATGCTGAAATTATTGAAATCAAGCATAAACCATCGATGCCCGAGGGTGAGCTTGGATGTGATGCATTTGGAAATAAAGTTAATTTTAAAGATGAAGGTATCATGAAAAGAGCGATCATAGGTATTGGTAGACAAGAAGTACATTGCGAAAATTTGATTGCACCAAAAGGTATCAGAATTCTTGGATGTAGCAGTGATCACCTCATTGTTGAAATTAAAGAAGGAAATTATAAAATAGGAGATATAATTAAGTTTAAGCTTACCTACGGAGGTATCTTAAGTTTAGCTACCTCAAGATATATGAGGAGGGTATATGAAACCAATTTATAGACCAACCTGGGCAGAAATTAATTTAGAATATTTGTGGCACAATGTGCTTTTAGCACAAAAAAATGCTCCAGATAAAATCATGATTCCCGTGATTAAAGCAAATGCTTATGGCCATGGAGCAATAGAAGTAATGAAGTATTTATATGCTCATGAAATTCGTTACGTTGCTGTATCTCTTCTAGAAGAAGCATTGGAATTAAGAGATGTTTTTCATGATATAGATATTCTTATGTTAGGACCTATCATGCCTGAAGATTTGAAGGTTGCTTCTAAAAATCATATTGAGATAACAATCTATAATGATAAAATTTATCAGGCAATAAAAAAGGTTGAATGCTGGATCACATGTCATATTAAGGTAGATTCAGGAATGGCCAGATATGGCCTTACTGAGCCAGAAAAAGTCGCATCTATGATTGAGGATTTGCAGCTCATGGAGCATGTATCCCTCAAGGGAATCTATACGCATTTTGCTACAGCAAATAATGATGAATCTTATTACCACATGCAATTAGAAAGATTTAAACTTATCCTAGATACTGTTAGAACATTACCACCAATGATTCATATATCCAATTCGTCATCGACATTAAAATATGAAAAAAATTATGATTTCACAACACACTTTAGATTGGGAATATCTCTTTACGGATTATCTTTAGACCATCCTAAACCAGACTTAAAACCTGTGATGTCATTGAAATCAAAAGTTGTTCAGATTAAAGAATTAAATCCTTTCGAGTGTGTCGGTTATGGTGCAACTTATTGTGCGAAAGAACATGAGAAAATTGGGATACTACCCATTGGTTATGCTGATGGATTCATTAGAAAAAACAAATCAGGATCTGTTGAAATCAATAACAAGCTTTATAAGCTTATTGGAACAATTTGTATGGATGCATGTTTCATTAAAATTGACGATAGTGTCAGTTTAGGAGATACTGTAACCCTATATGGTGGTATGATTACAATTGATGATGTTGCTAAAAGATTGCAGACAATTAACTATGAGGTGTGTACATCTCTATCATACCGTGTACCTAGAGTGATGATTAAAGGAGGAAAACATGATTAAAGTCAATTCTGAGATTGGAAAATTAAAATCAGTTTTACTACATAGGCCTGGAAAAGAATTAGAAAATCTGACACCAGATCTATTGGAAAAACTACTTTTTGATGATATTCCTTATTTAAAGATTGCTCAAGAAGAACATGACCTATTTGCTGAGACCTTGAGAAATGAAGGGGTTGAAGTTTTATACGTAACCGATATGCTTGCTGAAGCTCTTGAAGCTCATCCCGAGGTTATTAGCAATTTCGTCAATGGATTCATTGAAGAATCGAAAATTAACTCATTAACGATAAAAACAGGTTTATATCAATATCTCATTCAATTACCTATCATTGAGATGATTCATAAAATGATTGAGGGAATTAGAACAAATGAAATTGTTTTAGGGAAAAGTGTTTCAATTATGGATATGTTAGAAGATGAATATCCATTTTATACTGATCCACTTCCTAATCTATTATTTCAAAGAGATCCATTTGCAAGTGTAGGTTGTGGTGTTGCTATTGGAAAGATGTCAATGCAGGCGAGACAACGAGAAACTCTCTTTTCTGAATATATCCTAACTTATCATCCTCGTTTCTCTGAAAAGGAAATTCCTTTCTATTATGACAGGTTAGATCGATATAGACTTGAGGGGGGAGATGTCCTCATCCTTAATAAACATATCGTTGCTATTGGAATATCTAATAGAACGGATCCAAGAGCAATTGAGCATTTTGCCGAAAGACTATTTCAAGGAAAGAATGAATTTACAACAGTACTTGCATTTAATATCCCTAAAAGTAGAGCATTTATGCACTTAGATACGGTGTTTACACAAATTGATTATGGTATGTTCACCATTCATCCTGAAATAGAGAAAAAATTAACAGTCTTTGAAATCACTAAAAATAAAACAAAGTTTGATGTTGTTAAGGTTATTGATTCATTAGAAACAGTTCTTGAAAAGCACTTGAAGATAAAAATCAAGATGATTCGTTGTGGAGGCAAAGATCAAATAACTAGTATTAGAGAACAATGGAATGATGCAGCGAATACCTTAGCAATTTCTCCAGGTAAAGTGATTGTATATGATCGTAATCATGTTACCAATAAAATGTTAAGACAAGCTGGTATTGAAGTGCTTGAAATCGAATCAAGTGAACTCTCTAGAGGACGTGGAGGTCCTAGATGTATGAGCATGCCACTAGAAAGAGAAGAAATATAAAAAGGAGCAGACTATGAATATTAAAGGAAAAAATTTTATTACCCTTTTGGATTTTTCTCCAGAAGAAATCCAGGATCTCATCAATTTAGCTGCAAAGCTGAAATATGAAAAAAAAGAAGAAATCTCACATAAACATCTTCATGATAAAAACGTGGTTTTATTGTTTCAAAAAGATTCAACTAGAACACGTGCAGCATTTGAAGTCGGAGCATTAGATTTAGGAATGGGTGTTACCTATTTAGGACCTACAGGTTCACAGATGGGAAAAAAAGAATCTGTCAAAGATACTGCAAGAGTTTTAGGTAGAATGTATGATGGTATTGAATTTAGAGGTTATTTGCAAAACGATGTAGAAATTTTAGGAGAATATGCGGGAGTTCCCGTTTGGAACGGTTTGACTGATACCTATCATCCAACCCAAATTTTAGCAGATTTTCTAACAATACAAGAACAATTCGGACATCTTAAAGATATTAAATTTGTTTATCTTGGAGATGCGAGAAATAATATGGGAAATTCTCTCATGATAGGTTGTGCAAAAATGGGGATGCATTTTTATGCAGCAGCACCTAAAAACTTGTGGCCTAATCAAGAGTTAATTGAAAAATGTGAAGAAATTGCAGAGACTACAGGAGCAACGCTTAATTTCACAACTGACCCTATTTTAGCAACCAAACTTGCAGATGTGTTATATACAGATGTATGGGTATCTATGGGTGAACCCAAAGAAGTATGGAAATCTAGAATTGCAGAACTTCATCCTTATCAAGTAAATATGAGATTATTAAAAAATGCTAAACCAACAGCAATATTCATGCACTGCTTACCAGCATTTCATGGAAATAATACTGAACTCGGTGCTCAAATTGCTCATGAATTTGGACAAGAGTTCCAAGTTGTTGAATTTGGCGAGTTAGAGGTAACTGATGAAGTGATTGAATCTAATCAAAGCGTTGTCTTTGATGAAGCAGAAAATAGAATGCATACCATCAAAGCAGTGATGTTAGCAACATTGAGTGATCTTTATGTCTAGATTCGTTATTTCATTAGGTGGTAATGCATTAGGTAAAAACGCGAGTGAGCAAAAAGAACTGCTTAAAGACGTTGCTCAAGCCATTTTTCCATTAATTGAAGCAAATCATGATATCGTCATTGTTCATGGTAATGGTCCACAGGTTGGAATGATTAATTTGGCATTTAGTGAATCTGAGTCAACACCTTTGATGCCATTTGCTGAATGTGGTGCAATGAGCCAAGGTTACATAGGCTTTCATATCCAAAACGCCATCTATAATATCATGCAAGAAAAGAATTTTCATCGACCTATATCAACAATCGTTTCACAGGTATTAGTTGATGTGAATGATACAGCATTCCAACATCCAACAAAACCAATCGGAAGTTTTTATTCTAAAGAACAAGCTGATGAACTTGCTCATAGTCAAGGTTATACAATGGTTGAAGATGCAGGTAGGGGTTATAGGAGAGTTGTAGCAAGTCCTAAACCACTTGATGTTATTGAAAAGAAAAGCATTTTAGCTTTATTAAAGGATAACCAAATTGTGATTGCTGCAGGTGGTGGTGGAATTCCCGTTATTGAAAAAAATGGTCATTTGATTGGTGTAGATGCCGTTATTGATAAGGATCACGCCAGTGCTAAGATGGCTGAAATCATAGAAGCTGATGAACTTATCATTCTAACAGCTGTCGATTATGTTTTCCTAGATTTCAATACACCTAAGCAAAGAGCTTTAAAAGTAACAACTTTAGGTGAATTGGATATATTATTAAAAGAAGGACACTTTAAAAAAGGGTCAATGTTACCAAAAATCGAAGCATGCATGTCTTTTGTTAAAACAACTAAGAAACCAGCGGTCATAGCATCTTTAGAACATGCGTCACTTGCATTTAAGCAAGAAAGTGGTACGATCATCAAATTTTAATAAAGAAATTCAATAAAAAAAGTTGGACCCGAGGGTGCAACTTTTTATTTGATCGTTGGTTTCATAATTTCAATTCCTGCATGCTCGCCAATATCTTCATAGATAAGATTATTTTTATCATAAAGTTTCAAATGAATATTACCAGATAGACCTTCTTTGATTTGTTCAATCATCATCCCATTTTTGGGAGATGCAAGTTCAATTTGAACAGAAGAATTAGCAACAACTTCTAAACGATACTTCCCCTTTTTAATGGTATAACTAGCATTACCTTCCCCAATCTCTTCCTTTTTAACTTTTGCACCATTATAAGTAGCAAAACGATATTCTTTGTTTTGATAGAAAAGATTTACGATTAATCCCTTGAAATGAAATCCAATAAAAGGGATATCTGCATATGAGAAGAGGAAAGAAGTATTTGAATCTTTGAAATGATTCGATTGAAGCCATACGTATGTTTTTGGAAATGATGTTCCCCAATCCTTTTCCATATAGCCTTTACCATCAAAAAAATCAATATTTTTCTGATTAATAGGGATTATCCCACTGAGTTGGTGTGACATACTAATGATTCCGTGATAGCATTCCATAAAATTCACATATCCAAAAATACCCATGATATTAGGAGAAAATAATGATGTTTTGATAGGAGTTAGACTATCTAAATTAACAATACCTGAAATTTTTAAATCTTTTTTTCTAATCGATAGCTCAATCCTTTCTTTAGAAAAGTAATTTTTTCCTATTCTAATCCAAAACTCTTTATGACTATAAGAAAAATCATTAAAATCAAAACGTATATAATGTGTTTTTAAAGATACATCTTTTATACTTTTATGGGAAATAAACACCTGAATAAAGGCATGCTGATCTTTTTGATTGATACTTACTCCGGGAATAAAGGCAATTGTATCTTTTTCGTCACGACTGACAAGCTTATAATACCAACCCTCAAAATAATGATCTTTCTTTTTATTGCCCTGAAAGTATTCTGGATGTATGAGTTTTTTAAAATACATAATAACCCCTAATAAAAAAGCTGGAATAACCAGCTTAGTTTTTTATGGTTGCATTGCTCCGAAAAGAACGAGCCATGCTAAAATTGATTTAGCAACAAGGCTGAGTACGATGTAAGTACGTTCGCCATATAAGTAGTCTTTCCATTTGCCAATCTTTTTGTATTGCAATATCATGTTGATTGGGAATGTATTAAAGGCTACAAAGTAAGTACCTACAATTGCCCAAACAAACCATGGGACCATGCCGTAATTACCATTACCAAACATGTAAAGAAGAATTGCTATCCAAGGAGCTACTCCTGCAATTGAACCCCAAACAAAGGGACCCCAATGAACTTTTTCATCTTTTTCTCTTTTTGCGTTAAGTTGTTCCATCACAAGACCAAATAGATTCATACTTGCATTAACTGCAAAGATTAAGATTAGTGATGCAATATCATAAATTCCAAATAAGGTTGCAATTAAGACAATCATGATTGAAGAACTTAAAGCATATTCAAACCATCTGAATTTATTGATTCCTAAAGCTAAATCCTTATTATATATATCATTAGTCTTTTTAGGAATAGAGATTAATGCATGAGCGATTGCAGATAATAATAAGAAGATTGCGACTAATATTCCAAAAGGCAATTGAAATATTTCTGATGAGCTAAGTTCAAGTGATTGTGTGACTTGATTGTATTCTAAAAAGTTTTGCGTGATTACTGGTTTAAATTCAGCAATATTCTGAATGACTGTAGTTGCCAAAAAAAGCATGAGGATTCCTTGAATTAGGTGAAGTCCTCCCATAAGCATGTTAAATTTTCTTAATTTTAATAATTTTTCTGTTTCCATATTTCCTCCAATTTTTTTATTTCATGCTTAATTATATCATTAATATTTAATAGTTCACGTAATTTGCTCATGAAATATTTGAATTCAAACAGAGTAAAATATACATTCTTCGAATATGATGATACATGATAAAATAGGAGTATAAAAATATTTTAGGGGCACTTATGAATTCATTAAGGATAAAACAATTAAAGAAATCGTCTACAATAAATACAGAAAAGTATGTATTATATTGGATGCAACAATCTCAACGTGTCCACTATAATCATGCACTTGAACATGCAATTCTTACTGCAAACCACTTTAATTTACCCGTCTTAGTGTTTTTTGGATTAACTGCAAGTTACCCTGAAGCCAATCAAAGACATTATCGTTTCATGTTAGAAGGATTAAAAGAAGTTAAGCATATCTTAGAAACATTTAATATCAATTTTGTCATCAAGTTTGCATCTCCTGAAATAGGTATACTTCCTTTTCTTAAGGATACGCAAGCACTTGTGATGGATCAAGGGTATCTTAAACATCAAATCAAATGGAGAGAGAAAGTTTTAGATTATATTGATGAAAATCAATTACATTTAGGTGTTGATATCGTTGATACGGATTTAATTGTGCCTGTTGAAATTGCATCTAATAAAGTTGAATACGGGGCATATACATTAAGACCCAAATTAAAGAAAATATTCCAAGAGTTTAGAGATTTTACGCGAATCTCAACAGTGCTCAATCAAACAAAATTAAGATTTGTTAATGATGATGACCTATCTGATATCAATCAGACAATCAAAACATTAAATCTAGATCAAACATTATTTCCAAGTAAGTTTTATCAAGGGGGATACCTTGCAGCATCAAATCTCTTTTTTGAATTTATTGACCATAAAGCAGAACACTATCTAGAAAGTAATGATCCAAGCACTGATTACACTTCGAAGCTTTCCATGTACCTTCATTTCGGACAGATTTCTTCTTTAGAAATACTTGAAAGAATGATGATGGCACATGATTATGGACAAGTTGATGGAGCAGCTTTAGATGGCTTTATTGAGCAATTATTGGTGAGAAGAGAATTAGCATTTAATTATGTTTATTATAATAAAGGTTATGATCAATTTGAAACAATGACAGAATCTTGGGCTTATAAAACAATGAAGGAACACGAGATGGATCAAAGGCCATATAATTATACAAAACAGCAGATTGAAAACAGTTTGACGCATGACCTGTATTTTAATGCAGCAATGAAAGAAATGGTTTATACAGGATTTATGCATAACTATATGAGAATGTACTGGGCAAAGAAAATCATCGAATGGATGCCCTCATTTAAAGAAGCATATGATACAATTAAATACTTAAATAATCACTATTTTATAGATGGAAGAGATCCTAATAGTTATGCAGGAATTGCATGGTGTTTTGGCAAACATGACCGTGCATGGAAACAAAGAATTGTCTTTGGTAAATTGAGATATATGAACGACAAGGGTTTAGAAAGAAAATTTGATATAAATGCTTATGTTAATAAGATCGAAAATATGATTTCAAATTAAGTTCACTATTGTGAGTTAGAGTATTTCATAGTAAGATGTTATTAAGAAGAAATTATTGCGAGATGGTCTATCTATATTTTTATTTGAAATCTAAGGACTTACTAAAAAGGAGAGGGAATTGTGAAGAAATCACTAAAAGCGATATTTTTTATTTTACTGTTTTTTTCAATGACTTCTTGTACTGAAGAAAAATCGATAACGATTGTTTTTCAGACCAATGGGGGTAATGAAATTGAAGATATGATTGTTGGTGCTAATACTGATAGTCTTGATTTGCCTATACCTATCAAAGAAGGTTATACATTTGTTGGATGGTACAACGATGATGAATTGAGTAATGCATACACATCAAAATTGTTACCACCCATTGACATCACATTATATGCAAAATGGATAATAAATCAATATACAATCACTTTTGAAGAAAATGAAGGAAGCAATGTTCTAGATATTACTCAAGAATACTTAAGTGCATTGTCCATCCCAGATGATCCCATAAAAACAGGGTATACATTTACAGGATGGTATAGTGATGAATTACTAACAATGGCATATACTTTTAATACCGTGCCTCTGGGTGGAATCACCTTATATGCAAAATGGATAATTAATGAGTATATAATTTCGTTTGAAGAGAATGGAGGTAGTGTCGTTACTAATCTAACACAAGATTATTTGACGTTAGTAAATGAACCTACAAATTCGACCAAAGAAGGATATACATTTGCTGGGTGGTATAGCGATGAACTGTTGACAACAGCATATGCTTTTGATATTATGCCTGCGCAAAACTTGATACTATATGCAAAATGGACCATTAATGAGTACACCATTTCATTTGAAGAAAATGATGGTAGTATAGTGCCTGATATTACGCAAGCTTTCTTAACTACAGTACCTATCCCAGATGATTCCATAAAAACAGGGTATACATTTGCAGGATGGTATAGTGATGAATTACTAACATCGATATATACCTTTGATACGATGCCTGCACAAAGCCTCATACTATATGCAAAATGGACAATAAATGAGTACACCATTTCATTTGAAGAAAATGATGGAAGTGCGGTTCCAGACATAACGCAAGCCTTTTTAAGTGCTGTATCTGTACCAAATGATGCCATTAAAGCGGGATATTCATTTGATGGATGGTATAGCGATAACGAATTTACAACTGTTTATATATTTACTACTATGCCTCTCGATGGAATCACTTTATATGCGAAATGGGTAATTAATGAGTACACGATCTCATTTGAAGAAAATGGAGGAAGTAGTGTCGATAGTATTACTCAAAATTATTTAACTACAGTAATGACACCTATAAATCCAATCAAGACTGATTATTTATTTGGTGGATGGTACAGCAATATTGAATTAACAACAGCTTACATATTTACTACCATGCCGTCAGAAAATGTAGTGCTTTATGCAAAGTGGGATGTCATACTTAACTCAATCACATTTGTCGATTTTATCGACGATAATGATATCGTTCCATCACTTCAATTGGCAGCCGGTGAAATAATTATTTTACCTGTTCCAAATCTAGTTGAAGGATATGAATTTTTAGGATGGTTTGTAGATGCTGAATTGACAATTATATTTGAAAATACAATTATGCCAAATGCTGATTTTACTTTATATGGAGACTGGGGTTTAAACACCTATATCATGGCATATGAAACTAATGGTGGTACCGCATTTGATAGTGTTGAAGTTACTTATAAGGCTCAAATACCAGATCCTGGTTTACCAATTAAAGAAGATTATTTATTTGGTGGATGGTATATTGACACTGATTTTACATTTCCATATGAATTTCTTGATATGCCCGCATCAAATATGACAGTATACGCTAAGTGGGTCTTTGAAGAACTATTTTATCCAATAGAATTAATGTTCATCAATCAACCAATCACACCAATCACAGTCCAAGGGATTATTTATTATGTTTTTCCAGATCCTTTGAATGGATTCTATCTATATGATGGCACGGGATATATTTTCGTTTCCCATTCTAGTTCAGGATTGACGGTAGGTCAAGGTGTACAGATTACCTCTTCATTTGAGTTGTTTGAAAATAAACCACAACTTATCAATGTTACTGAAATTACATCTGATGAATCATTTTCCACTATGCCATTTGTGTCTGAAATGTCTTTGGAATACTTGATTCAAATCACAGAAACAGAACATGAAATTTATGGAATGCCTGTAATGGTTACTGGTGTTCTTGGTAATTCTGGATCAGATTATTACTTGATAGTCATGGATTCTAATGATGTAGTTATAATTAATAATCAATCATATTTAGTAGATGATAATCCATTCGAATTCTTAATTGGACAAACTCTAATAATATATGCGATTATCTATGATTATGATAGTGTGGAAAATGAGTGGCATATTTTATTTGATCCTTCATTTGTTATTGAACATAGTTGATAAATAATAATATTGTGAAAACAGGTTCAAAAAGGCAACATTTATTGATAACAAAAAGTAAAAATCAATCATTCCTTTTCTAAAGAAAAGAAAGTGTAATGAAAGAAGAATATGGTAAAATAAATATAAGAAATTATAATAAGGGGTATATTATATGAGCTTTTTAGATATTCAATCAAACATCATGGCAATTTTGATGTTATTCACTCTGTATTTTAGTCTTCATAAACAAGTGAATAAACAGGAATTTATTAATCGTATTTTCATCACTTTGGTTTGGTTGAATATGCTCATCTTGGTAGTGGATTCATTCCAGATTGCTTTCAATGGGATTGATACTGTTTTTGGATTTATAGTACTTCATATCAGCACAGGAATTTATTATTTTTTGAATCCTATTATTCCATTGGTATGGTTGTTTTATGTTGATTTCCATATATTTAAAGACCGTAAACGAATATTTAAAATCTTGTATTTTAGTTTGCCCTTCATTTTAATTCACACCATATTTATTATTCTTAGCATTTCTGGAGACTTTATTTATCAAATAGATTCAGCTAGCGTTTATACAAGAGGTAGTTGGTTTTGGATTTCACCAGTGATTTCATTTAGTTTTGTTTTTATAGCAACAGGATTTATTGTTATTTACCGTAAAAAGATTAAGAAAAACGAATTATTACCTTTGTTATTATTTGCTGTTCCACCATCAATTGCTGGTTTCATTCAAATTGCAATACCTGGTATAGCAATCATATGGCCATCAATGACAATTTCTATTCTGATTGTCTATATCTATATTCAGTCAAAACTAACAACAACCGATTATTTAACAGGATTATATAACCGAAGAGAATATGAAAATCAATTATCTTTAATGGAGAAAATCAAAGGCAAAAACTTAAAAATGGGTGGTATTGTTGCTGATATTGACAATTTCAAAAATATCAATGATCAGTTTGGACATCATGTTGGTGATGAAGCATTAATCACCATGGGTGATATTCTCAAAGATTGTGTTAGAAAAGACGATTTTGTAGCAAGACTCGGTGGAGATGAATTTACTATTGTAGCCATGAATCAAGATGAGAAAACACTTAAAGAAATTGTTGATCGGATTGAAGAAAAATTAAGCGTATTCAATAAATCAAACAAGAATTCCTACCAATTAAATGTGAGTATAGGATATGACATATACAATGTTCAACGATTTGAGACGATGGAGAAATTCTTCATTCATTTAGATCACAAAATGTATGAAGCTAAAGAAATTAACATAAAGAATATAAAATAACAAGCTTCGGCTTGTTTTTTTCTTATTTATAGATGAATTTATAATGTTTATTATATTATTTGACATCTATCATCTAACCTATATAATGAAGATGACGACAACTTTTAATGAGGAGCTCAACCCAATGAAATTAAAAGCGATGAAATATCGGCTAGGCGATCAAACAAAGCTCTCTAATCTGAAAAAAGGACAAAAGGCCAAAGTGGTCTTTTTAAACACGGAAAATAAAGCCTTAAGAAGAAGACTCTTAGATATGGGAATTACTGAAGGTGTTCAAATAAAAGTTAAAAAAATCGCACCTTTAGGAGATCCAATTGATATAGAAGTTAGAGGATACGAACTATGTCTAAGAAAATCTGATATGTCATTAATTGATGTCGAGGTGATTTCATGAGAATCGCACTCGTAGGAAATCAAAATTCAGGTAAGACAACCCTGTTTAACTTATTAACAGGCACTAATCAAAAAATTGGTAATTGGCCCGGAGTTACGATTGAAAGAAAAGTAGGAGCCATTCGAGGTACAGATTTTGAAATTGTAGATTTACCAGGTATTTATTCACTTTCTCCTTATAGCTTAGAAGAAGAGATTTCTACTAAGTTCCTATTTGAAGAAAATGTCGATCTCATTTTAAATATTATTGATTCAACATCGATTGAACGTAGCCTCTATTTAACGACACAATTATTAGAATTGAAGATACCGATGATCATCGCACTCAATATGAGTGATATTGCCGATAAAAGAGGCATACACATTGATTTAACGACATTAGAAAACAGATTGGATACAACTATCATCTCCATTTCTGCACTTAAGAAAACGAATGTATTTAATTTAATTCAGTACATCAAGATGGGAGATTACAGAAAAAATTATTATCAACATGTCTATGATCATGATTTAGAAGACTACATAGAAAAAATAAAGAATATAACAACTTCAAAACATCCTCGTTTTCTCGCAGTTAAACTGATTGAAGACGACCCTTTGTTTACAGACTATCAAACAGAACAAACTAAAAAATTGGTTAAAGAGATTTCATCAAAGTATTTAAGAGATATGGAACAAGTCATTGCTGATGAAAGATACAGATATATAGAAAATATTAGAGATGAAGCAGTTACTGCGAAGCATGACCAAATGACATGGACTGATCGGATTGATAATGTTTTATTACACCGGGTGTTTGCAATTCCGATATTTGTTATCGTCATGTTTAGTGTTTATTACTTAGCAGCTGGTCCAATAGGACAATTCACTGTGAATTTTGTTGGCCATTATGTGCGAATATTTAGTGATTGGACACGCGCATTACTAATTGATTTTGGGGCATCCTCTTGGTCTGTAAGTCTTGTTGTAGATGGTATGATTGCCGGTGTAGGTGCTATCTTAAATTTTTTACCGCAACTCGCTATTTTATTCCTGTTGATTTCACTTTTAGAAACAACGGGGTATATGTCTAGAATTGCATTTTTCTTAGATCGTGTTTTTCAAAAGGTTGGTCTATCTGGAAAATCACTCATCCCATTTATTATTGGTAGTGGGTGTAGTATTCCTGCCATCATGTCAGCACGAACAATTAACGATGAAACTGAAAAAAGAATGACAATTATGTTAACCCCATTTATCCCATGTAGTGCTAAACTTCCCATCATTACGCTTTTCGCTGGATATTTCTTTGGGAGAAACTCGGGATGGGTGAGTGCATCACTGTATTTCTTTGCTATCGCAGTTATATTTCTTTCAGCGGTTATTATGAAAAAGTATTGGTTCAAGGGAAAAGTATCAAGTTTTATCCTTGAACTTCCCGATTACAAAATTCCTAACTTCAAGTTTGTTGTATTTGATGTTTTTGATAAAGTAAAAGCGTTTATACAGCAAGCTGGATCTATCATTTTACTCGCATCAATTGGTGTCTGGTTCTTAATTAGTTTTTCCTGGACATTGCAATATGGCATAGATGCTGAATATAGCATTCTAGCATCACTTGGTAAAGTTTTAGCTTGGATTTTTTATCCCATGTTAGGAACGTATAGTTGGGGAGCTGCTGTATCAGCAATTCAAGGTTTAGTTGCAAAGGAACAAATTGTTGCATCTATGGCAATCATTGCTGGATACTCTGATCAAACATCTCAAGGACTATTAATATTTGGAAGTACAGCTTTTGCATTTTTCACTCCTGCATCTGCCTATGCTTTTATGGTATTTAATTTATTTAGTGCACCTTGCATTGGTGCTATTGGAGCCATGCATAAGGAGCTTGGAACAACTAAGAAAATGTGGCAAGCAGTCTTTTTTCAAACAGGTATGGCTTGGGTATTAGCGGTCATTGTGTATCAGATAGGGCATTTGATTGAGGTGATATTATGAGTTTTGCTGATGTAGTGATTTTAATTATAGTTCTAACAATTGTAACTTTAATCATTTACCGGATGATAAAGAAAAAAGATGAAAGCATTTGTGCAAATTGTGCCTATGCAAAAGGTTGTAATGAAAATTGTTCACCAAAGAAAAAAACGATATCGCGTTGATATCGTTTTTTGTATTTAATCTCTTTTTTTAGGTTGATTGATAACAACTTGTGGAAATGGAATTTCAATATCATTATCATCAAGAAGTTTTTTAATGCGTTTTCTGATTTCCCTTTCAACTGCGTAATGTTGTTCAGGCAGGGTTTTTGCGATTACTCGAAGATTGACGCTGCTGTTTGCAAGTTCGATGACACCTAAAACTTGAGGTTCATCGATAATCGTTGGAAAATCTGCTCTAACCTTAGGTAATTCTGCAGTAAGAAGATCAATTGTTTTTTGGACATCCTCTTGATAAGCGATACCAAATTCAACAATTGCAACAGAAAAGTGTCTGGAGTAGTTAATCAGAGTCGATATTTCTCCATTTGATACAATTTTTGTATCACCTTTCCAGTTTCTAATTCTGGTGGTTTTTAAACCAATATCAATGACATCACCTTTAAACCCTTGAACCTCTATCTTATCTCCGACATCAAAGTGATGTTCGAATACAATAAAGAATCCACTAATTATATCGTTGATAAACTTTTGAGCACCTAGCCCTATAACTAATCCTAAGATACCAAGACCAGCTAAAGCAGGAGCAACATTGACACCCCAGATTGCTAAAACAATGAGAATGGAAACAATAGATACAACGTATTTAATGATGCTATTAACAACTTTTGCTATCGTTTGTTTACGCTTCATCATTGGACTTTCTTTTTTACCAACATTGATTAATGACATCTTAGCTATTCTCATAATGAGTAAAGCAAAAAAGATGACGAGTAAACTGCTTACTGCAGCTCCCATATTTGTGCTAATAAGCACGTCAGCATCTGCGGAAAGTGTTTCAATGTATGTTAGCAAATTATAATCCCACATATATAGTAAGAAGAAAATAGAAGCTATGATAAGTAAAAATGTAGCAATATATAAGAAAATAACAAACCATTTATTTAATGTTTCTGCCTTACGCTTTAAATAAAAACTCTCCAATAATAATAAAATAAGGATGAAAAGGACTATCGAAACAGTAAGTCCTATGTTTAAAGCGACTGATGCAAATAAGAAATTAAAGCTCATAAAAAATCTCCTTCCGCTTTTTATTTTATTATACCATGATTGTGAATAATGAGCGATGTAAGGCTATCTAAAAAAAATATTAATTATTTTCTTATTTTTTGTTTTTATTTCACTAGGAAAAGTGTTAAAATAGATTTGCATTTTGAAAGGTGGTTCATTCATGGAAAAAGATCATAAGTTAACACCCTTTTTCACCAAATTACTAGAATATGCTACCTCTAATATCATTGCTCATGATGTTCCTGGTCACAAACTTGGACAAATTCATAATGATATGATGGATTATGCTGGCCAAAAGATGTTCAAATTGGATGCAAATGCCCCTAGAGGTCTTGATAATCTAAATCGTCCTACAGGTGTTATCCAAGAAGCTGCTGAATTGATGGCTGATGCTTTTGGTGCGGAAAAAGCGTATTTTCTGACTGGTGGAACAACAATGGGTATTTTAGCGATGATCATGTCGACCTGCCGAGCAAAAGAAAAAATAATATTACCGAGAAATGTACACAAATCAGCAATTAATGCACTGATATTAAGTGGTGCTATTCCTGTTTTTGTGAAACCGTATATTGATCAAGAATTAGGGGTTGCAAATCATATTGAATTTGACGATGTCAAAAAGGCTATTTTAGATAATCCTGACGCAAAAGCAGTTTTTGTTATCAATCCTACTTATTTTGGGGTAACCAGCAATTTGAAAGAAATTGTTGATTATGCTCACGATAGAGATATGATGGTCATCGTTGATGAAGCGCATGGATCACATTTCCCGTTTTCAGACCAACTTCCAGTTGGTGCAATGGAAGCTGGTGCAGATATGAGTTCTTGTTCCTTACATAAAACTGTTGGATCTTTGACTCAAAGTTCTATCTTAATTACTCAGGGTGCATTAGTTGATCATATTAGATTAAGATCAACAATTAATATGATTCAATCGACATCTCCATCAAGTCTATTACTTTCTAGTCTTGATGTTGCAAGAAAAACGATTTATTTTGATGGACCTGTTCAAATACCAAAATTGATTGAAATGGCAAAAATAACGAGAGCTCAAATAGATTTGATTCCAGGAATTAGATCGATTGGAAAAGCTGATTTCTTAAAGAAAAATGCATTTAACTACGATGAGACAAAGATTATAGTTAAAGTATCCGGGTTAGGAATTACAGGTTTTGATGTCTATAAAGAATTATTTGATGAACATCATATTCAGTTAGAACTTGCAGAAACACATTTGATTTTAGCTGTCCTTTCTATTGGTACTTCACAAAAAGATTTGGATGCACTAGTCGTAGCACTTCAAAAGGTTTCAGATAAATTTATGCCTATGGAACTTGAACCCTTGCAACCTAAGATTAAATATATCTTTCCTGAAGCTTATACAAGACCAAGAGAAGCGTATCATGCACCTAAAAAATATGTACCGCTTAATCAAGCAGTCGATGAAATTTCTGCTGAATCAATTATGATTTACCCACCGGGGATTCCTATTGTTATCCCAGGTGAAGTTATTAGTCAAGATGTCCTTGACGATCTGGATTTCTATCAACGCAGTGGATCAGTTATATTAAGTGATACCGAAGGCGGATATATAAAAATAATCGATAAAGAATATTGGGAAAAGTGGAGTGAATTATATGAAGATGAATAAAGTAGATTTATCTTTTCAGAGTTGTAGAGCTACATACGAACAAGCAGATGTTGTTATTTTTAGTGTTCCAATGGATGCAACAACATCCTTTAGACCAGGAACGAGATTTGCAGGCAATGCGATTCGTGTGGATTCGATAGGAGTTGAGTGGTATTCACCTTATCGCGAAAGAGATTTAAACGAATTTAAAACTGCAGACATTGGAGATCTTGATTTGCCTATTGGTGCAGTTGAAGATGCATTAGATGTGATTTATGAAACAACAAAACAAATCTTGAGTGATGGGAAAACACCGATGATGGTTGGTGGTGAACATTTGGTAAGCTATCCAGTTATTAAAGCAGTTTATGAAAAATATCCAAATCTTCACATTCTTCATTTTGATGCACATACAGATTTAAGAGAACAATTCTTTGGAAGAGTCTTATCACATGCAACATTTATGAGACATGTGCACGGATTTGTTGGCGATGGAAGAATTTATCAATTTGGTATTCGTAGTGGTGAAAAACCTGAATTTGATTGGGCGAAAAGTGGACATGTTACCATGAGAAAATTTGATTTTGAAGGGCTTGATCAAGTTGTTGAAAAACTTAAGGATGTTCCAGTCTATATTACAATTGACTTAGATGTTCTAGATCCTTCAGTATTCCCAGGCACTGGTACACCAGAAGCTGGTGGAATGCAATATAAGGATTTACTAAAAGCTTTTGATCAATTCGAAAAATTAAACCATTTGGTTGGTGCTGATTTTGTTGAACTTGCACCGATGTTAGACCCTAGTGGAGCATCAACGGCTGTTGCTGCTAAAACACTGAGAGAATTAGTTTTAATTCTCCAGAAAAATCTTGAGAAAAGAAAATAATTGAATCATTTTATACATTAAGGGAAAGTTCACATTTTCCCTTTTTTTAATGGAAAAAATGGAATATCAACCTATAAACGAATTATTATAAATAAAAAATAAATGGCTTTATAAGGGTGTTTTAAGTACGACAAAGAAAGAACTCTATCGATATAAAATACCTTTAAGCAAAGCTTTTGTATTCACATGTGCGCTTTAGTATAATAAGAGTGCAAAAGCGAAGGAGGAATTCATTCATGTTATTTAATGATTATGACCCGCTTAAGAAGAAACAACTTTCAATTTTAGATGCTAATGGCGATATAGTAACACCTAAATTAGAACCTAAAATTTCAAAAGAAGAACTTATAAAAATGTATAAGACAATGGCTTTAGGTCGCATTGCTGATATTAAGGCTGTTCAATACCAAAGACAAGGACGTATGTTGACATACGCACCTAATAGAGGTCAAGAAGCTGTACAAGTAGGTGCAATGGCTGCCTTGGAACCACAGGACTGGCTAGCACCATCGTTTAGAGAATTAAGTGCAATGCTATATAAAGGCGTTACCTTAGAACAAGTCTATTTATATTGGTATGGCAACGAATGGGGAAACCACTTTGATGAAGGTGTTAAAGTTTTACCTATTGATGTCATCATTGGTTCACAAGTCAATCATGCTGCAGGCATTGCCTATGCATCAAAGATTCTTAAAAAGAATGAAGTTGCATTAGCAACCATCGGTGATGGTGGAACATCACACGGTGAGTTTTATGAAGGTATGAATTTTGCAGCGAATTACGATGTACCCATGGTTGTTGTTATACAAAATAATCAGTATGCAATATCAACCCCTCGCTCAAAGGCTTCTAGAGCTGAAACACTTGCTCAAAAAGCAGTTGCTTTTGGTATACCTGGAATCCAGGTAGATGGCAATGATGTCTTAGCAGTTTACGTTGCTACAAAAGCTGCTGTAGATTATGCAAGATCAGGTAAGGGTCCAGTCTTAATTGAAGCTGTAACTTATCGCCTAGGTCCACATACAACATCTGATGATCCTTCAATATATCGTTCAGATGAAGAAGTCGCTCTTTGGGAATCAAGAGAACCAATGATCCGTTTCAAGAAGTATTTGATTGATAAAGGATTGTGGACTGAAAAAGAAGACGAACAGTTAAAAGCTGAACAGCTTAAATTTGTTGGTGATACCTTTAAGAATGTTGAAAAATCTGGTTTATCAAAATTAGAAGACATCTTTAAATATACATATGAAAAGATGACTCCACAACTTGAAGAGCAATTAGAAAATTATAAGAAATATATAGAAGAAGGTGGAAAATAATATGGCAGTAATCACCTTATTAGAGGCAATCAATCAAGCATTAGACCAAAAAATGGCTGATGATTCAAGAGTTGTTGTTTTTGGAGAAGATACAGGTTTTGAAGGTGGTGTCTTTAGAGTCACCGCAGGACTACAAAAGAAATACGGTGTTGAACGTGTATTTGATACACCGATTGCTGAAGCAGCAATCACTGGTGGAGCTGTTGGTATGGCAATTAATGGATTAATTCCAGTTGCTGAAATCCAGTTTGATGGATTTGTATTTCCTGGATACACTGAGATTGTCACGCACATGGCAAGATATAGAAATAGAACACGCGGAGGATACTCTTTACCGCTTGTCGTAAGGTTTCCTGTTGGTGGTGGCATTAGAGCCCTTGAACACCATTCTGAGAGTATAGAAACCCTTTTGGGGCATATTCCTGGATTAAAAGTTGTTATTCCATCAACACCTTATGATGCGAAAGGATTATTAATCTCTGCTATTGAAGATCCGGATCCAGTTATCTTTATGGAACCTAAACGTATTTATCGTTCGGGTAAACAAGAAGTACCTGAAGAAATGTATCGTATACCGATTGGAAAAGCTAAAGTCGTTAAAGAAGGTACAGATGTCACCGTCGTTGCTTGGGGTGCGTTTGTACGTGAAGTAGAAAAAGCGATTAAATTACTAGATGATGATATCAGTGTTGAACTCATTGATTTAAGATCAATCAGCCCAATTGATGAGGAAACACTCATCAATTCGGTTAAAAAGACGGGAAGATTTATTGTTGTTCAAGAAGCAGTTAAGTCTTATGGACCTGGTGCTGAATTGATCGCGATGATTAATGAAAAAGCATTTTTGTATTTGGAAGCAGCTCCAGCAAGAGTGACTGGATTTGATATTACAGTACCACTTGCAAAAGGTGAACAGTATCATTTTATTCAACCAGAACGTATTGCAGCTGAAATTAAAAAAGTTACTAAGTTCTAAAAGGAGGATTCATTATTATGTATGATTTTAAATTTGCTGATATCGGTGAAGGAATTCATGAAGGCCGAATCTTAAAATGGAATTATAAAGTTGGCGATGAAGTCAAAGAAGGCGAAACATTAGTTATCGTTGAAACAGATAAAGTCAATGCTGAATTACCATCACCTGTTGATGGTATTGTCGTAAAGCTAGGTGCTCAAGTTGGCGAAACAATTGAAGTTGGTCAAACAATTATTTTGATTAATGATGGTGAAGAAACCGAAGAAGAACCTAAAAAAGAAGCTTTAAAAGAAAGCAAGTCAGCTCCAGGTGTGATTGGAGAGATTGAAGTTTCATCTGAAGTGATGGCATCAAGCACTGAAAGTGCTACACCTAATCAAGTGAGTGAGAGTAAAGTGTTAGCAACACCTGTTGCTAGACAACTTGCAAAAGATCTTGGTGTAGACATTAAACAAATCAGTGGTTCAGGAGAAATGGGAAGAGTACTCAAAGATGATATTTATCAAGCATCTGAACAAAGAAAGACCCCTCAGATATTTAGCTTACCGAAAGTTAGTATTTCAGTTCAAGGTGAAGTTGAATATGTACCTCTAACAAGCTTGAGAAAGACTATTGTAAGATCTATGACATTATCAAAACAAATTATTCCTCACACCGTCTTAATGGATGAGGTTGTTGTTGATAAGCTTGTTGAGCTTAGAAATAAGGTAAAAGAACAAGCTGCAGCAGAAGATATTAAATTAACTTATATGGCTTTTATTATGAAAGCAGTTGTTTTAGCGTTAAAGAAATTTCCTAATTTTAATGCAAGTTTTGATCAAGAAAATGAACGCATGATCTATAAGAAATATATCAATTTAGGTATGGCTGTTGACACACCTGTAGGATTGATTGTTCCTAATCTAAAAGATGCTGATCAAAAGAGTATCTTAGAATTAGCTAAGGAATTAAGAAGTATTGCTAGTCGTGCTGTTGATAGAACTATTCAGTTAAAAGATCTCCAAAACACGACATTTACGATTACAAACTTCGGAGCTGCTGATGTTGCATATGGCACACCAATCATCAATCATCCTGAAGTTGGAATCCTAGGTATTGGTAAGATTGCACAAAAAGCAATTGTCATAAATGGTGAAATTAAAGTAGCTTATGTGATGCCACTTTCACTTGCAGTAGACCACAGAGTCATTGATGGTGCAGATGCGGGAAGATTTTTATCTCACATTAAGTCTTTATTAAGTGAGCCAATGATGTTATTATTAAGTTGAGGTGATGAGATGAAGACATATGATATCATCGTTTTAGGCGGTGGACCTGGTGGATATGTAGCAGCCATTAAGGCAGCACAACTAGGTGCAAAAGTAGCTTTGATAGAAAAAGAAGTTGTTGGAGGCATTTGTTTAAATCACGGATGCATTCCCACGAAAACATTATTAAAGAATGCAAAGGTCTACAAGACTGTTAAGCATGCTGCTGATTATGGTGTTCTGATTAATGGCGAGATCAAGGTTGATTGGGCATCAATGCTTAAGAGAAAGAACATCGTTGTTAAGAAGTTAACGATGGGTGTTACTGGATTACTTAAGAAAAATGGTGTTGAGGTCTTTTCAGGATATGGCAAGGTGTTATCTAAAAGTAAGGTTGAAGTCAATGGAGAAATTTTGGAGACTAAAAACTTAATTTTAGCAACTGGAGCAAGTCCTATTGTTCCACCTATTCCTGGACTTAAGGAAGCATATGAACAAAATATTGCAGTTACCAGTAGAGAACTATTAAAGATTGAAAAGATTCCTGAATCATTAGTCATCATTGGTGGTGGCGTTATTGGTTGTGAATTCGCAACTATTTTCTCATCAGTAGGTTCAAAGGTAACAATCATTGAAAAACTTGATGGTATTTTACCTATGATGGATGATGATATTCGAAGTGCATACACAAAAACACTTAAGAAAGATGGCATTGACATCTTTGTAAGTAGTGAAGTTAAGCATGTTGAAGATCATGAAGTATTATATGTATCAGAAGGTAATGAAGTTAAGATTAATGCTGAAATTATTTTAGTATCAGTAGGAATGAAAGCAAATACTCAAGGTCTTGAAGTTTTAAACTTAAAGATGGACCGTTCATCAATTGAAACGAATCAATATTTGGAAACGAATGTTCCTAATGTTTATGCAATTGGCGATGTCAATGGAAAATTTATGCTTGCTCATGTTGCATCAGCAGAAGGATTGATTGTTTCCGAACATATCATGGGTGGCAAAAGAAAAATGCGGTATGATCGTATCCCTAATGCTGTTTATGGATCTCCAGAAATTGCAACCATTGGTTTAACTGAAAAAGAAATTAAAGCGCAAGGCATTCCCTATAAAGTTTCAACTTTTCCACTTATGGCAAGTGGTAAGGCTTTAGCAGATAATGAAAAGGACGGCTTTATTAAGCTTATAGTAAGTGAAAAGTATAAAGAGATTTTAGGTGCACACATCTTTTCATATAATGCATCAGATTTAATTTCGGAGTTTGGAGTAACACTTGAACTTGAAGGTACAGCTGTTGAGATTGCTCATACAATCCATCCGCATCCAACGCTTTCAGAGATTATTATGGAAGCTGCACATGGTGCTGTTGATAAACCGATTCATATGTAAATTAATTCAATATAGAAAGAGTTGGTTAATCATCGTAACAACTCTTTTTTTATTACATATTATGTGTTAAAATAACCTCATGAAGGTTGTGACCTATGAAATTTTTATTGCTTTATAATCCAGTTAGTGGACGAATTTCATTTAAGAAAAATATTGGGAAAATAAGAAAAGTATTTGATGATTCAGAGCATGAATTAGAAATATATGAATCTAAAGCCCCAAAGGATCTAGAGAAAATCGCACAAGAAAAATCATCAAATTATGATGTATTTTTAGTGGCAGGCGGAGATGGAACCATTAATGAAGTTGCTAATGGTATGATGAAGTCTGATGTTAGACCTATACTTGCTGTTTTACCTGGTGGAACTGCCAATGATATTGCAGCTATTTTGGGAATCAATAAAAGCATCAAACGATCTTTCAAAATCTTTTTTAATGAAAAACCTGTTTTAATCGATGTTAATCAGATAAATGATCAATATTTTGTTTATACTGTATCATCGGGAATTCTATCACGCGTGAGTTATGATGTTTCAAGAAGACATATTAAAAAATATGGGTATTTAGCTTATGTGATAGCAGCTATGAAAGATTTGATTTTAGATTATAGATATCCAATAACAATTAGTACAAATGGACAAACACATAATTGCGAATGTGTCATGGTCTTAGGTTTGAGTACAAATCGTGTTGGTGGTGTGCGTTTGATTAACTTTTCAAATGCAAAGCTAAACGATGGTTTATTTGAATTAAGATTCTTTAAAAGAGCGAAAAGATTATGGAAATTTAGATTTTTATCATCACTTATTAGAGGTGGTAAACGATTGGGAGAAGATATTCATTTGGTATCTGATCATTTTAAAATTGAAACGAATGATAAAGTGAGATGGAATGTTGATGGTGAATATTCGTGTAATGGAAATATTGAAATAACTACATATAAAGAAGCAATTAGAGTTTTCGCAAGCGAAAAAACGATTAAAAAATATTTGTAGAAGTTGCGCCGAAGTAGCTCAGGTGGTAGAGCAGCTGTCTCGTAATCAGCAGGTCGTAGGTTCGAGTCCTATTTTCGGCACCAGATTTAGCCGCTAAATATTTCTTATATATCCCTTAGTAAAGACAAAAAATCAACCAAAAATGGTTGATTTTATTGTTTAGAAAAGGTCGAAAATAGGGGTAAAAAAGTCGTTTTCACCGGTTTTTCCTTAGAATTCTAGGGTTTTAGAGTTTTTAACGACCCAAACCTACGACCTATTTTATTGAGTTAATTCCAAAAATTTAATGTTATTCGGTCAAAAAAGGGGAATAATATGGAAAAATCATGATTTTCGTGTTTAACTGTAAAAAGTATCAAAATAGGAACTTCTAAGGAAAAAAGGATCAACTTGATTTTTTTCGTACACATGAACTTCTAGGGTTTGCAGTGCCAGAATTTGAAGCATAATGCAATAACTGGCAGATGTATATTTTTACTATCAATCGTGATATAATTGTTATAAATAGCAAACGATGATAAGGGAAATTTCGAGATTATGTAAGTTGGGGGAGCCAAGGGGCTTATGTCCAAGATTAACGAAGAAGAAATATTAATTATGATGTATGACAAACTAAGTAATCAATTTCAAGATAAGACATTTCAAATACAATGGTATAAGGCAGATACCAATAGTGTGAGAGTCAAATTTTATGGTAATGATACCTTTTTTCCAATAAGTTATCAGAAAATTACAATATATAGCAAGAAAAAAATAATTAATCCTAATAAAACGGAAGTATTTTTTCATGGGCAACCTCTTAGAGATGTCTTAGAGATTGTTGATTTTGGTGTGTACTATAAATTATTTTATGAAACTAAAAAAAGTATAATACTACATAACTCAGAATTTAGTCTAATAGATAACATAAATGATCCATCCATACAATGGCAATTAAGGTTTAATTACTTCAAAGAATTATCGAGACAATCTGCAGATGGAGACAATGATCACCTAGCTTATCAATACGATCATATTGATCCAACGTTAAAACATACAGTTCTAAATCGATATCTAACTCATTCTAAAATACTCAATAGAGAAACAAGCGGACCTTATATTTATCCTTTTGGTCTTAATTTGAGTCAAAAGGCTGCAGTGGAGAATGCATTTAGTTTAAACGTTTCATTTATCGAAGGTCCACCAGGTACTGGAAAAACACAAACGATATTAAATATAATATCTAATGCAGTATATCAAAATAAAACAGTTGCTGTGGTTTCCAATAATAATGCAGCAATAAGTAATGTTAAAGAAAAATTAGATGAGTATGGTTTGGGATTTATTACAGCACTACTTGGTAATAGAGATAACAAGATGGTTTTCTTTTGGGAAAATTCTGAATCTAATAGAGACGAAATAATAAGCAGTTGGAAGATTGCAAATCTAGGAATAGATTATTTAGAGAAGCAGTGTAGAGGTTACCAGCAAAAACTACCTAAACTCTACGATAGAGAAAATACACTGGCAAAATTAAAAACATTCAGAATTAATTTGAATAAAGAATATGAACATTTTCAATTACAAAATCAAATCACCAACGAGCCAAAGAAGAAAATTATTAATAGAACAAATAGCTTGGATAGCCTTATTCAATTCAAAATTGAATTAGAACACCTTCAAACAAAGACGAGATTCAGGTCATTTCTATTAAAAATCAGATATGGATTTTCTCTTAAAAATGAAACTGAAGAATCTATAAAGAGTTTAATTGATTATCTGGATCAAAAATATTACAAACTTAAGATATTAAGTATTGATAAGGAAATAGAAAAATTAGAAAAATATTTAGAATATGAAGATTTCGTAGAGGCAAAAACCAATTATCAGAAAATATCCAACCAGTTGTTTAAATTGAAAATTAAAATGAAATATTCATCAATCAATCCACAAGAATTCTCAATTGAAAACTATAAAAATAATTTCAATGAGTTTATTGCTGAATATCCTGTAATCTTAAGTACGACTCATTCGTTAATCCCCAGTGCAAATCATGGATTTGTTTTTGATTATCTTATAATTGATGAAGCGTCTCAAACTGACTTGTTAAGTTCGGTGCTTTCGTTATACTGTGCAAGAAATGCAATTATTGTGGGAGATTCGAAACAATTACCTCAAATAGAAAATCAATACCTTAAAGATAAGAATACCACACTTAAGAAGCTTTTTAATATCAGCGACGAGTATGACTACTTTGGCAACAATATTCTATCCTCAATGGAAAAAGTATTTGCTGAGGCACCTAGAGTAATGCTAAAGGAACATTATAGATGCCACCCCTTGATTATAGATTTTTGTAATCAGAAGTTCTATAACAATGAACTCATTATATTAACTAAACCAGATTCTGAAATTTCTCCTCTAAAGATATATAAGACAGTACCTGGAAATCATGCAAGAAAAAATCCAGAAGGTTCTGGATTATATAACTTAAGAGAAATAGACGAAATAAATCTCATTATTAAGAACTCGGTATGCAAAGATATAGGTGTAATTTCCCCATTCAGAAAACAAGTCGAAGTACTAATGGAAAATATTGAAATCAAATCTGGGAAAATTGAAATAGACACTGTACACAAATTTCAAGGAAGAGCAAAGGATATTGTCATATTATCTACTGTTGCTAATGATATTAAATCGAGTACATCATTTGAATCTGAAAAAGAAGATTTTATTAGTAAAAGCGATTTACTCAATGTTGCAATTTCTAGGGCTAAAAAGCAACTGAATTTAGTTGTTTCAGATAAAATTTATCAAAGTAAAAATAATAATATTGCGGATTTGATTAAATACATTAAATATAATTCAAGTATTGATGATATTCAAGAAGGAAATGTGAAATCAGTTTTTGATATTCTATATTCAGACTATCAAAAAGAGTTAGAATCATTTCGAAGAAATCACTTCAAAGCACAATTTGATACTGAAAGCATTGCATTAAATCTAATACAGCAAGTGATAAAAGGATATAAGAATCTCAAAGTTGTTATGCATAATCCACTTCGTAGATTACTACATGAATACTCTGAATTTGATCCAATTGAGCAAAAGTATCTTAAACACCCTTGGACACATGTGGATTTCCTGATTTTTAATACTGTTACAAAAGAAACTGTTCTTGTAATTGAAGTTGATGGAGTATCGTTTCATGAACAAAGTAAACATCAATCAGTTAATGATGAATTGAAAGATAGAGCACTTGTTTTAAATAACATCAATTTCATTAGATTGAAAACAAACCAAAGCAATGAAAAAGACAGAATAATCGGTGCAATTAATAATTCTCTATTGGATAATTAGGTCAAAAAAAGTGTAATTCTTATGTTATAGTAACAAATAGAAATGAACGTTTATTAAAAAATTTACATTTGAGGGATATTTGTATGAAAAGAGTAATAGGTTTTGCTTGTTTAGTTTTAGGGAATTATAATAAATATGTAGAAACATTAAGATGATGGGAGGATTTATTCTATGTTAAGAAAAACACTTAGTCCTATATTGTTTATAATTTTTGGATTGGTTCTTATTTTTGTGGAATCTTCAATCACTCTTCCAGTGGATAGTAGCGGAGATTCACATAATAATGTTAATCTATTTAATCGAATTCTTTTATTTGGAATAGTTGCATTGATAATCATTTTTGAAGTGATACCTCAAAGCAAAAAAATGACTAATAAAATCCATAAATTTTTATACTCTATATCAATATCTGTGTTATTAATAGTCATTGTGATCTTTTGGATAATTCAGTTTACCTGGAAATAATAAAACGACAAATAGAAATTTAATATTTTAGAACGATTAAGATATGAAGATTAGTTAGAGATGAACTGTCTCATTAGATTATGAGAGCTTAACAAAGCCAAAAATAACCCAAAACAAGCGTATAAATTTCGGGACGTCTTTTCGGCACCATTATACCCCTAGGAGAATTGTCTATATATACCGTAATAGAACCAAAAAAGCGATGTAAACCATCGCTTTTTTTATGTATTTTTATGGTAGTTTTTGAGTGAAATTGACGTTTTGGAGGGTTAAATACATGAATTTCTAGGGGTGAGGATGAAATAACAACAACGAACCCGTGTGAACAATTTTAATGTTTTGTAGAAAAGATGAAAAATCAATGTCTTAGAAGTACAAGAGTGGTTTATTGGTTAATGTGAAAACTATGAAAAAAAGTAAAAATGCATTAAAAACTACGCACCCTTGGAACTTCTTGGAGTTTTGGATAACAAATGTCAAAATTCGGGGATATGAATTTCAAAAGATATGGCGCAATAAATTTTATCAAGTATAATTTAGATTTTAGTTGTTTATACTTTCCTTACACATGTTATAATTTTAGTAACTTCTAAAATCTTTTGGGGAATATAGGAATTATCTGTTGTGAATGTATGGAAATTGTAATATCCACGCCACGTGGATATTATCTCTTACGCATAGGTTTACAGTTTCTTATTAAGATGATAGTGTAAAGATGAGGTGATATGATGGATCCAATAAATACTGGGAAGTTTATACAAGAATTAAGAAAAGCAAAAAAATTAACACAAAATGATTTAGCGGATTTGCTTCAAGTTACAAATAAAGCTGTATCAAGATGGGAAACAGGAGAAGGCTTTCCAGATGTTGTACTTTTGCCTAGACTAAGCGAAGTCTTAAGTGTTACTATTGATGATATTCTAAAAGGTGAGAGAATCGAAAAAATAGCACTGCATCATTCTCTAGAAAAACAAAAGCTTCTAAATGTGTACAAAATATGTCTTGCAATTATGTCATTATCTTTTGTCCTATTCATAGGGTTAACCTATACAACATTTAAAGCATGGATTGGATTTATGGCTTATGTTATTCCGGGCACATTAGCTTTAGTTTGGATTCTGATTGCTCGTAGTAATTATATGGTTGTTTGCGAGTATGATGACAACGATAAAAAAGTTTTATTCGACACTCTTCGAACATCAGTTATTCTATATGCTGTATTGTTTGCTGTCATGTTCATCCAATTCTTAGCTCTTGGCATTGTTTTCGCATACAATTTTATGAGTTTTCAAGACATCATTCTATTATCTTTTGTAGCTGGAGGACTAGTTTTTTTCGGTACAAGTTGGTATTTCAATTTAATTAATATAAAGCAGGATAAACTACAGACAGTTATGTACAAAAAGATTACAGCGTACTTTGCTATTATTCTAATTATATTTCTTGGTATGTTCTTATTAAGTCCATTAAATAAATTGTTTCCTTATGAAGGAATTCCCATAATATCAGTTATATCTGTTTCTTTTCTGGTGTATATTTCTTTTGGCGTTTATTACCTGATGAAAAAAACAGATAGTATAAAAATCTTTCTTCTTCGTATAATAACAATAATTGCTTTGGTCTTTGTCAGTTTATTTAGTTTCTTCTTTGAAGGAGATTCAATAGTTTTGTTAGCTTTGCCCATTATTATTTACTTCAGTATATTACTTTTATCGATAGCTGGTTTTATCTTGAAATTTGTTCATTATAAAAAAGACTCATTATTTAGATTATATTTTCAAAATATATTCTTATTGGTATATTTCTTTTTCTATATTTTTGGATTAATATTTTTAATCGTTATCGTGATCATTTTTGGAACTCTTGATTTGTTCGTTAATAAGAAAA
>CAZVDQ010000001.1:0-125013 GCA_964625435.1 uncultured Mariniplasma sp. | reverse complement strand
TAATATGCTATCCAAAAATCATTAAGTACATATTTTTTATTTTACTAATCTCTAATAGCAATCTCATAAAACAAATAGTATTGAATGAGAGAAAGTGTTATAATTTGGTTAAGTGAATGATTCGTTTTAAAGGAGGTGATATTTTGAAGAAATTTTTATTGTATGCTTTTTTCTGTGTTATCAGTTCAAATATAATGTTGATAGGTGGTGTATTTAACACTAATTTTGGAGGATACATGTTCTTTATTGGGGCGATATTAACAATTATTACATTCGTCTTAGCAGTTGATCGTTGGCGAAATTGGAAAGAGTAGAATTTCAAGAACATTTGAAAATCAATAAATTGATTGCAGTAAACGACTGAAAATCCATGTGTCTCATATATGGTAAAAGATACCATGTAGTCCTTTATGAAGACTTAGGACTATCAGTAAAACCTTAATGTTAATTTGAGAGGTGCGATATGCTTGAGAATATCAACGATTTTACAAAAGAGTTCGATGTAATGTATAAAAATGAAAAATATACTGCTAGAGACAACGGCGCGATTTTGAGACATGGTAGACAAGGTAAGAGAGTCAGATCTCTTGATGAAGTATGGACTTTTGGGAAACCTAATAAAATGGGCTACATGCTGCATTCGAGTGCGAGAGTTCACATAATTGTCAATATCGCTTTTAATGGTGTGGCTCCTTCTAAACAACATATTGTAGATCATATTGATACAAATCGTCAAAACAATAGACCTGAAAATCTTAGATGGGTAACCAAACTTGAAAACACACTTGGTAATCCGATTACCAGAAGAAAGATAATTTTTCTTTGTGGTAGTGTTGAGGCTTTTCTAAAGAATCCTCAATGTCTTGGTGAAAGTGATTTTGATCCTAACTTCAGTTGGATGAGAACTGTAAATCCAGAGGAAGCTCAAGTTAGTCTGGAAAGATTATTAAAATGGTCTCAACAAGATGAGAAACCGAAAAGTGGAACTATAGGGGAATGGATTTATGGTAAATCTGAAGATGTATATCATACAGAACCAGAAAAGATATCTTATACAGAAGGTATAGAACAAAGAAATTGGATTACACCAACTGAATTCCCATATTGCCCTGAAGTGGATGAGGAAAATCCTATCAGAAAGTATTTTGAGAACCTTAGTATTGGTTTGAAGTTTGCACACAATAGATACGGCAGTACTAAAGTACTTAAAACTGCGATTGCAGATGAAGATAATACTCTTTATGTAATGACTGAAATTGCTGAAGATTCTGTAAATATAAAATCGTATGCATTAGCAAAGATTACATTTGAGAATAGAACATTTGTACATGAAGCAATTAGAACTTATTTTACTATTGAAGGAGCAGAAAAAGAGTTTACTATAGCACAAGGACTAGAGTGGACTGGCGGGGATTCCATGGATGATTACTGTTAATTTAATTATATCTGACTTTTGGGTCTCCCACATCCGTTAACGCGGAACAGAGTCATAATTGACTTCTAAATGTTGCAGGAAAGGACTGAAAATCCTTGTGTTGGGAGTTCAATTCTTCCTGAAGCAATCACTAACTTATAGTAAAGTCATTAAGTGTTTTTTTTTATTTTATAAAGTACTTGGATGTTTTTGTTTTGCTAGATATTTCTCTCAATATTATTAATTTCATTGACTATGCTATAATAAAATCAAAGGAATTTAGGGGGTAGTTGGTATGTATGCTGATGAATACTTAATCGATGTTGATGTTGATTTCACTTCTTTAAAACATAAAATAGCTGAGAAAACGTTAGTTAGTTATATGGATTACTCACAAGAAACTAAGAATACGTATGATAAAATGAATACAATTTATCAGTTGCTTAAATTTAAATTGCACGAAATTGATGATGTTGTAGTTAATAAATACTTAAAAACACTTGATTACAACCTTTCTAAATATGCTGCGATAACAAAGATTATGAAAAATGTTAATCATCTGTTTTCTGAGGTTCTGGATATTGTAGCGCTATCGAATAAATCATTGATGTTAAATCAGATATTTAGACAGATGATTGAGTATTTTACAGTTTTTAACATAATTTTAAAACACCCAGACGCTATTTCAGTACTATATTTAAATCATTTACATGTTTTGGAATATGAAGTGGTAAAATCAAAAGATGAATATGTTGATGATAATTTGAAACGAACCTATAATGCCTGTATATTCTTATTTGCAAGCTATCATGATATTGATATTGAAATTGCTAAGAAAGAATATTCTAAACCTTATGGATGGGCATATAAACTTATTGTTGATGAGAATGGAGATTATTATAATTACATTAATTCAAAAAAAGTTCGTGAATTCGTATTTAACGACTATTTTGATGAGAACTTTCTAGATACATTTAACAGGTATATTAAAACAGCTGATATGGCGGTTCATCCTACATCTACATATATATATGATCTTAGCTTTATGGATGAAAAAGATTCTGACTATAGAGAGTTTATATTTCAAACATCACTAGGATTCTATATCATTATGTTGGAATTTTTTAAAACAAATTTAAGAAAGGAATCTGTTATTGATAGGTTAGTGGAATATTCTATATCATCACTTGGTGAACTTAAGTTCAAGATGGTATCGGAAGAGATTAAACCTAATAGTGACTATAAAATAATCAATAAATATAATCGGTATTCGATTAAGCATGAAGATCCAAAAGAAAAAGCACAACTAATTCTATACAATTTTGATGAGAATAATGTATCTGAAATATCATATCTGGAAACACTTCACTTTCAGTTTTATCAATTGGATACATTACAGAAATCACTTTATAAAGAATTAGATCAACTGTATGCAATTGTTGATGTATATTTTTATAATCTATATTATTTTTATCCTACTATTGTAAAAAAGTCAGTCAAACTAGAAAATATTAGACACCTGTATTGGATAATTTCATTTTTATACCATGAATTAGCTGTATCATATGCTTTCCAACAGATACCATTAATGCAAAAAGTGTATCGGTTGTTCATTGAATATACCGCCTTACTAGATAGATTGATTAGTTCAACAGAGCGTATTAACGAAAGTTTTAAGCTACTCTCGTATGTTTTACTCGAGAACTCTATATACACTGAAGGCTTTGATAGCAGAAAGTCAGATGAGCTACTAATTCAAATCAAAACTAAATTGAATTTGCAGGATCAAGTGAATGTAAACAAGCTAAAAGACTTTATGGGATGGACTTCCCAAAACAACAAGAGCAATAAAATTACACACGACAGTATCACCGATTTGGTCAAAGAATTCATTAGTAAATTTGATAAAAGATCAGATGTGTTCTATGTTATATGGAAAGAATGTAATCCAATTATTCATGCAGGTTCATATGCCAATGAAATGAATAACGATTTCATAGATAACAAATATGCCGGTGTTGATTATGTTGGTATTCTATACCTTTGTACAATTCACACACTTTTAAACTTTATTAAATTTACTGAGGGATATAATGATGAAAAGTTAACCGATTCAATGAAGCTTGTAACGGGTTCAGTGATTGCGTTATCCAATAAGTATAGTAAAAAAATTGAAAAACTTAAAAAGAAGATACAGAGACACTAATCAGACTCGTATATTAAACTCGAATTATAATCGCTATATAGAACTGAACCATATATTTTTCCTAGTTACTTGCTGAAAAATATTGAACATGCGATATAATATGAAGATAAATATATTGTATGAAGGGATTAAAATCCTTGTGTCGGGAGTTCAATTCTCCTTGGAGTCACCACTAACTTATAGTAAGCTATTAAGAATCTATTTGATTAAAACGGGCACAACTAAAAGAAAACTATTTTATATATAAATAGCTTCCCAATCTCAAGAGTTATTAATATGGAGCAAAAAGTTATAAGTTTGAGGTATATGAGATCTATTTGATATTAATGAATATTTATTGAAAAATCACTAGTAGCGAAACATTATTAGGGTCATAGCTTAGGGTCAACATATTTTAAAAGTCCATTTGATGGCTTAACTAAGACTTATTTTCTTATTGTTTCACATGCCTTTCACGCATGCACTGATGAGTTTAAATCCCATATGGTTAAATTGGTTTGAAAAACTATTGAAACTCATGCCAAAATACACTGTTAAATGCATTGATCATGTATTGGTGAAGCTTTTTCAGTACTATACTTTCCCTATGATGTTTTTTTATGCGTCCTTAAGTAAAAACAAAAAAAGTAGACTTTTTTTATTAGTGTCTACTTTAAGGGGGTCATATCATAACGCATGAGTGTGTTTCAATTTATTATTTTTTATATTTCAGTTTGAAATATTTTTTTGGTTTTCTATTTACGTTTAATAATCCCCAATGCTTTTCAGGTTCATTTGGATTGTCTAATCCTTTCCATGGTTCATCAAAGGCTTCAAAAATAAACATGGTTATTTTATTTTTTTCACTCCATTGATCGATCTTTTTAAGATAAAGGTTTTGACTTTCTTCATTTGCCTCTTGTATATTCATTCTCTCATTTGCTAATGTTGTCCACCCATATTCAGTAAAAATGATTTTTTTATCAGGAAACATATTTTGAGTTAGCTCATAATCGTCAATGGTTGCTTGAAAAGCGTTAGCCAAAGGAATTTTCAACCACATTGGATATGAGTGTATACTGATGAAATCTACAGCTTTAGCTATTTCTTTACCATTTAGTCTCCAATAGTGAGCGCCTTCACAAAAAGTAACTGGGCACTTTACCTTTGATTTTAAATATCTTGCATGACTAGCGATTGTTTCTGGATTCATTAAATTAGAGTGCCAAGAAGAAGTGTTTTCATTACCAACAGCTGCTGCTAATATAATATTGGGATATTGATTGCATAATTTAGCGAGTAAATCTAGTTGTTTATAGTTTTCAATCTTATTGATCTCTATTTCCTCATTAGAATGAAGACCACCCCAAGAACACTCGGAATTTGATATTTCACCTTTGGGCTCAACCCCTAAGATTAATTTAAGAGGCAAATGATATTTATCTATGACTGATAAGACTGTTTGAGCATGTTGATATGGATCATACATGCGTATATAATCATAATGTTCGGATAACAAAGATAAGTCTTGTAGAACTTCTTGTTCTGTAGGATAAATGTTCTTGTGAGGACTATGGTTTTCTCTGTAGCCTGAGTAACATATTGCTTTTCCGTATGGAATCATAAATGCTCCTTAAATTTATAGTATAAATAGTATTGCTATAATTGATATTGCATTTGAAATGATGTGAACTGCTAGAGGTGCAAAGATATTTCTCTTGTTTTTAATATAGATATATCCAAAAATAAATCCCATAACGAAATAGCTTAAACCGTTGACAAGAGCAGATAAAATTGAGACTTCTCCAACTAAGTGAATCGAACCAAATAGAAGTGAGGAGATGACAAGAGCCCATTTATCACTTTTTATTAAGCCAAAGATTGATTTTCTAAAGATTAATTCTTCAGCAATAGGACCCATGATGACTGCAGATAGTATCATGAGAACTGCTCCCGATGATTCTAAGGCTCTAATGATTGTGATTTGATTAAGTGAGTCTGATTGAGTGAGTCCAAAGATGTCTCCAAGAAAAGATGATGCATAATTAGAAAATATATTACCAAGCATTAAATAAAGATAACCAATGACAACAATGGTAAACCATTGTTTTTTTTGAGTCATCATGACATTAAAATCAAATACAAAATCACGTTTTAAAATGAGAAGCAATAAAGGTAGTAATGCTAAATAAATTAAGAAGTTTAGGACAGAATTCCCAAAATCAGATATTTGAGTTATTGGTCCTGTAACTTCTTGAGAACTTGCCATGAAAAATGAAGGGAGAACTTGAGATTCTCCAGCATAAAGATTAATCGTTAAATCTTGACTATCCCAAGTTGTAATTATTGGAGATAATCCAAAGACTTGATCAATTTTTTCGGTACTAAGCACAGATTCTTCAGTGATTGGATCTGTTTCATAAAATAAGCTATCATAATATGTATTATTGGCATTTGTTAATATAACAAATCCCATATACTCACCAATTTCAGCAACATAATCTTGATAATCATCTTTATAGGTGTTGTAATCAGAGATGTCCATGATAGCAAGACTTTGCATGTCAAAGGCTACATTTTCTAAGATCAACTGATCTTCCGTATATGTCTGTTGAAATGAGGATAAATTTCCAAATAGAAGATATAAACCACTAGCAAGAACAAACATGATTAAAAGATAGACAACGATAGCTGAGCTATATTTTCCTCTATGATCTGGGTGTTGATCTGATTTTATTTCTTTTGGCTGCTCTTTAAATAAATCTTCAAATTGGATAATATCTTTATCCTTTTCCATGATAATCACCTTATTTCATTATATCTTAAAATATATTGAATTGATACCCTGTTTAAAAATATGTGATAATATAGAATAGAAAATAAACAGTACATAAAAGGATGTTAGATTATGATAGAAATCATTATTGCAAGTCATAATATAAATAAGATTAAAGAAATGCAAGCGATTTTTAATCATTCACAGATTCACCTTATTTCTTTAGATGATTTGCATGACGAAGAAGAAGTTGTTGAGAATGGACAAACATTTGAAGAAAATGCTTTACTCAAAGCTAAATATTTCGCCAGTAAATATCAAAAAATTACGATTTCTGATGACTCCGGATTAGTTATACCAGCATTAAATAACAGACCTGGTATTTTTTCAGCAAGATATTCAGGTGGAGATGATCATCAAAATAATTTTAAGGTATTAAAAGAAATGGAAAACATTCAAAATAGAAACGCTTATTTCGTATCTTTTATTGTTATATGTTATCCTAATGGTGTACATCAAAGTTATGAAGGCAGAGCATATGGTGTGATTGCAAAAGAGGAAAAAGGAACCTTTGGTTTTGGATACGATTCAATATTTATTGACCCAACACATAACATGCATTTTGCAGAATTAGATGAAAAGGTTAAAAATCAAATTTCACATCGTGCAAAAGCATTGAATAAGCTGAAGGAGAATATCAATGAGATTATTAATCACAAGTGATGTTCATGGTGATGATGAAGTATTAAAAAATGTGATCAATAAGCATAAGGATATCGATTATCATATAAATGCTGGAGATATGTGCTTCGATCAGAAGAGATTAGAAAAATACCATATCATTTCTGTAAAAGGTAACAATGATTTTGGTAGTGATTTACCGTATATGCGTCTTTTAGATTTTGAAGGTATTAAAATACTGCTTACCCATGGTCATTTAGAACATGTAAAGTTTGGTATAGAAAGACTTAAAATAAAAGCAAAACTTCATGAAGCTCAAATATGTATCTATGGACATACACATCAACGTTATATGATGGTTGATGAAGGTATCTTATTCATTAATCCAGGTGCCTTAGGCGATTATCATAGAAGTTATGCAATCTATGATAATAATCAAGTAACCTTTATGGAATATAGTTATGCAAAATGAAAGAATGATTAGATTAAAAGCTGCACATGTATTTCATGTGGACCCAGAAGAAATTCTAATTAAAAATAGATTTAAAGGAGGAAGAAGTCATTTCACTTATTTGATCAACGTGAAATCAATCTTCTATGTCTTCCGCGTTGTAGGAAAAGATGGAAATCTTTTTGTTAATCGAAAGCTTGAATGGGAATCTTTAAAAAAGATTAAAGATTTAAATATCTCATCTGAAACGGTATATTTTGATATCAAAACAGGCGATAAAGCATCTGTTTATATAAAAGGCGAATCTCTCGATTCAGTAGACTTTCACCCGTATTTAGATGAAATTTCAAACTTATTAAAAAAAACGCATCAATTATCTTTTGATTTTTCTATATATCCCGGTTTATTTGAAACCCTTAATTTATATGAATCCTACACAAATTTAAGAACACCACAATATTTGATGCTCAAGGATTGGTGGATAAAAACATATCAAAAAAATAGAATTAATCAACCCGTAGTTTTTTGTCATAATGATGCACAGCAAGCAAATATTTTAATTGGCGAAGATCAGATCTATCTACTTGATTTTGAATATTCACGGCCTAATGAGTTTTATTATGATATTGCTAGCTTTGGAAATCAAAAGTTTGATGATGCACTGGAATTATTAGATGTGTATCTTGGAAGAAATGCAACTAAAGAAGAGCAAGATATTGTTAAATTTTATAGAATATATCAAGCATTGATGTGGTATCAGGTTGCACTCAGAAAAGAAATGATTGGATTATCACAAGAATTGAATATCAATTTTAAGAGTGTTGCATCTCAATTTTTAGAGCTTGCACTATCTCTATATCACGAAATTAAAGGATGATAAAATGCGATTAAGTGATGTTTTAAAATTACCCAAACAACCTCATAGTCTTTCAATCATTCAAGATTTTCTTGAACAACCGCTGAGTCATACTGACTACCAAGCGGCTTTTAGCTATTACTTTGAAATTGCTATTGAATTAGAACTATATGATATGGTTTTTGAAGAAGGAGAAAAGGTTTTAAAGGAAATATCAATACAAACTGAAACACCTTATTATGAAAAAATATTAAAGTATTTAATTAAAGCATGCATTCACCTAGATAAATTTGAAGAAGCTAAAACATATATTGATCAACGTAGACAAATGCTTCCTATTCTAAAACAATATTTAGCTGTTTTAGATGATATTGATTATAAGAAAGCTTTAGGATTACCTTATCTTGAAGATTTAATGAAAGTATTAAAGGATGTCATTCCTGACCCTGTAAAGATATATTGTTTGGAAGAAATGTTTTTGATTTATAAAAATGATCATCAGTATGAAATGGCTTTAAATAGCCTTTATGAGCTATATGAATTTGATTTGGAATCCAGGTACTATATTGAAGAATTAAAGCTTTTGGTGAGACTAAAAAAATATGATGAACTCATTTCAAAAGCCATGAAAATATTAAGAGGTAACAAAAATAATCCTGAAGTTGTTTTATGCTTACTTGAAGTTTATGTTGATAAGGAAGATTACCATAAAGCATCTACAATGGAAGCTGAATACGAAGAATTAATTGATAAGCAGGATGAAGAGTTCAAGAAAAGGGCATATGAAATTATTATATCCCTTTATCAAAAATTAGATAATAAGCCATCACTGGATTTTTATCAGAAGAAACTTAAAAGTATACAGCGCACTTTAGATAAAAAAAGTAAGATAGTAGAGCAAGAAAAACCAGAAATTGTAATCATTGAGAAGATCGAACCCAAATCAATGAAGCATAAAGATTTACTGAAGCATTTAGAAACTAGTCATGACTTGATACAGTTCTCACACCTCATCGATGATAAGTTGCTTCTTAGAGATTACCTCAGAGTCTTTTTTATGCATGTTGATAGTTATGTAGAAACTAAAGAATTTATTATTTATCTCAAAGATGAGTCACCTAATCTATTTCATTATAAAAAGGAAAGACTTTATGATAAAACAATTGTTGATGGATTAGTTGAAGACACCGTCATTAGCAGGGTTTTTACTACCGGTGAAGAAATCTTTGAAGAAACTAAAACACTTAGATGGCCAAAAAATTTGATTAGTCAGAAAGACTATGAAGATGATATTCAGTTTATTTATGCATTTCCATTAGGGGATGTAGGCGTATTTGCAATTCATCTTGATGAAGTTATTATTGATCCCGGGAAATATTATGATTTATTCAAATTAATGAGTGCAATTTTATTTGCTCATGTACTTGATGAAAAAAAATTGAGTAAATTGAAAAGGGAAAATCGTTTTTATTCCAACGTCTTAAACAGTCCTATTTTGGCTTATAGAGAACTAAGCGAATCAAGATCAAATTATAATGATGAAGCACGAGCGCTATTTAATATAGATAAACATCATCATCTTGAATTATTTTTAAGAGACGTTTCTTATGAACATATACATCTTTATAAGGAAGCAATATCTCATTTACTCAATAAATCGGGAGAGACAAAAGAACTCTTCTATAGATATCAAGAAAAAAACATCCTAGAGAAGCTATACAGTTTAAAAATAGGAGATGAAATCGTCGTTATGAGTATATTTTTTGACCAAACAAAAGAAGTAGGAAATGCTAAAAAATTAATTGAAAAAGCAACGATAGATCAAGAAACAGATCTTGCAAACTCATATGCTTTGTCCCTAGAATTAGAAGAAGAGATAAAAGATAAAGCAAGCTTGATTCTCATTGAACTTGATCAGGATTTAAAACACATTTACGGCAGTGAGAATATGAATCATTTCTTTAAAGAATTCGCACAATTCACCAAAAAGTGTTTTTCAGACGGAAAAACCTATAGATTCGATTTTAATCAATTATTTATTATCATCCCCTATAATGACATTAGAAGTGTAACAAAGACCGTTAAAGACTACTTAAAGACGCTTGAAGCCTATGAATCCAAGGTCTTGAAGTATGAAAAGTTTAATGTCAACATGGGTATATTAAGATATCCAGTTGTTACGATTGAAAAACAAAAAGAAAAACTTTATCGTTACTTGGATATTGCTCTAGAGAAGGCGAAAAGAGAAAGAGAAGAAAAATATGAGTTTTTTGTCTATCGAGATTATGAAGATGAGCTTTTTGAACAGCAAGTCATTGATCATTTAAATATTGCTATTGAAAATAAGAATTTGGGATTAATCTTTAATCAGATTACCGATATTAAGAAAAATAGAGTTTGGCAGTATGAAAGTGAACTTGTTATGTTTAATCTTGCGATTGATTCAAAGTATTTACAAGCCATCGCAAAAAAGCGTAACCGTTTAGTTGATCTTGAAAGATTCCATATTAGACAAGTATGTGAATTTCTTGTGGAATTAGAGAAACAAACGGAACGTTTGATTAAACTAACGATTCCAATTTCTAGAGAAACATTTTTAGATCCAACATTTAACCCATATATCTTAGGATTATTTAAGAAATATGGTGTTCCTTATGAATTTGTAAGATTGAGATGTGATATGGATTTAAGAGCAAGTCATTATTCCAATCAAATTCAGGAATTAATAGATCATGGTATTTCATTGGACACAACATCTTTAGATATGGCATTATCTTATCCATTCAATGCACTTCATGTAGAGCTTAAAAAAGAAAATATTAAATGGAATAGCTATTTGCATAAGATGAAAGAACTACTTGAAGGGTTTAATATGGCACTTGTTATTCGTGGCGTCAAAACTAAAGATCAAAAAGAAGCACTAGAACGCTTAGGAATCATGTATATGGAAGGTCCTATCTATAAACAATTACCAGCTCCTACATTAATTCAAAAAATTAAGGAGTCATTATGAGTTTATCTAATTTAAAACAATATGTGACAGATTCAGAAAAAGATGAAAAAAGTAGCAATGGATATCGTGCAACTTCATCATTTTTGATGTTAGAAAATGTTGATTTAATGATTGAAAGATATCTAAGTGAACAACAATCTGAACAAGGAGCAATTCTTTTGGATGTTTTTGGACTACTTCAGGGATTTTTTGTTGCGATAGATGCACTATATGATCTTGCGATTGGGTTGACCCAATATAAATATCATGTCAATATCAATAGTAATCCAACGCTTCATGAACTTAAATTTATTAGAAATGATATCGTAGGACATCCGACACATAGAACTTATCCTGATGGAGCAACTGGATTTTCTATCTTATCAATGGATAATCTTTCTAAAGAAAGTATTACATATAAGACCTATATCTATGAGAGAAATAAGCTGGAAGTCATCACTAAAGATGTGTTATTTAAACCACTCATTGAAGAGTATAAAGTAGAAAAAGAAAATATTTTAAATGAAATCTATCTTTATTTGAAACATGAAGATAAGAAAACAGATATTCCTGAAAAGATTTATGCATTATTCGAAACATTAAATGATGATGTTTTGTATGAAATCAAAGAGATGTTTATTAAAGAATATAAAATAGATGAAACATCAAGTCACCGTTTTTTATGGAGACTTGGTTTACTTGAAATACTCATCCATTGGGAGGAAACAGATCCAGAGTTAAAAGAACTTATTTTATATATCAGCAAAATCCAAGCTTCGAAACTTTATGAAATTGCTCTTGATTTAGAAAAAAGAAAAGGATCTGGATTATTTTTCGCCCTTCCTTCAATTTTAAGTTCCTTTTACAAATTTATTAGAAAAAATGAGAGAGTTGCTTATCCATTAATTAAAAATATCCATGATTTTAAGCATCCTTTTTATCAAAGAGATTTGATTGCACTCATGGCTTTAAATCCGCATAAGAATGTCTATAAATTATTAAGATATCTAAAAGATACCGAAGATGAAAAGAAAGTGTTCTTAATAGGATCAATGTTAAGAACTTATCGTCTGAAAAGTTAAAAATTAGTTGATAGATTGAAAAAAACTTTTCATTTTCGACAAAAAAGAGATATCTTGCACCTTAATATTGTAATTAAACTTCATTCAAAGTATGATAAATATGAATTGAATCATAAATTAAAGAAAGGATAGACCATAATGTTTCTTCAGTATGGTTATCTCTAATGACAAAACAATTTATATTTAACGTTAAACCTAAAATAATATCCGAAATAGATTTAAACTTCAGACCACCAGTATTGGCAAATCGTCAATTTTTAGATGCTGTAAATAAGACGAAAACCCCTGTATTGGTTAGAATATCAATTGAGCGTATGCACAAAGAGAGTTCAACATATGAAACTTTCGTTTTTCCTGATTATGAAGACCAATTTGATGCCAATTGTTATTATATTGAAAGATTGGTCAAGAGCTTACTCTGGATTAAAGGTGGGTGGAAGATTACTTTTGGAGGTCCAAAAAATTTAGGTGAATATCTTCAAAAGATATATACAAAAACAGGATTACGTCAGTTTGATGTCAATTTCATGAGTAGAATATATGAAAAAAAATTCGTTGTAGAAATCGTTGAACCGAATAGTGTTAAGCTAACTGACGAGATTTCTAAACCAATTGGGAGACATTTAGACGGGTATAGAATTGGTTTCGATGCAGGTGGTTCAGACAGGAAGGTATCAGCAGTTGTCAATGGAGTTGCGATATATAGTGAAGAAGTCATTTGGCATCCTAAATTACAAAGTGATCCTATGTATCATTATGATGGTATTCTTTCTTCGATAAAATCTGCTGCATCAAAAATGCCTCGTGTTGATGGTATTGGTGTGAGTGCTGCTGGAGTATATATTGAAAACAAAGTAATGGCTGCATCACTCTTTATAAAAGTACCTCAAGATCAATTTGATGCGCACATAAAAAATATATTTTTAAAAATTGCTAAGGATTTAGGAGATATTCCTATTGAAGTTGCTAATGATGGAGATGTAACTGCACTTGCAGGAGCAATGAGTTTGGATCAAAATAAAGTATTAGGAATTGCAATGGGAACTTCACAAGCAGCAGGCTATGTTGATCAGTATGGAAATATCACTGGATGGCTTAATGAACTTGCTTTTGTACCCGTTGATTATAACCCAGAAGCATCTGTTGATGAATGGTCACTAGATTATGGATGTGGTGTTCAATATTTCTCTCAGGATGCAGCAATTAGATTAGCTACTAAGGTAGGCATTGAATTAAATGAGAAATTATCTCCTGCAGAAAAACTTGCAGAAATTCAAAATTTATTAGCTCAAAATGATCAAAAAGCTGGTTTAATCTTTGATACTATTGGTATATACTTGGGATATGCTATTGCTTATTACGCAGAATTTTATGATATTAATCAACTCCTAATTTTAGGTAGAGTTACATCAAAACAAGCAGGTCAGAAAATTATTGATAATGCTAATCTGGTTCTAGAAACTGAATTTAAAGATTTAGCTAAAAAAATTAAATTATCATTACCAGACGAAAAAAATAAGAGAGTGGGTCAATCTATAGCAGCAGCAAGCCTACCCGCGATACTTAAAAGATGAAAAGAGGAAATGCAAATGAAATTCAATAAGAAAACTGCAGAATTATATATTCCAGATCGAAAAACAATTGAAGATGCAATCAAGCAAACGACACACATGTCTATTGCAGCACATCAGGATGATCTTGAAATTATGGCTTATGATGGTATATTGAAGTGTTTTGGAAATGAGCAAAATTGGTTTTTTGGAGTTGTTGTGACTAATGGCTCAGGTAGTGCACGAAATGGCATTTATGAAGATTACACTGATGAACAAATGATTCAAATCAGACGAGTAGAACAAAAAAAAGCAGCTGATATTGGTGAGTTTGGAGCACTAGCATTATTGGATTATTCTAGTAAAGAAACAAAAGACAAAAATAATAATGAAATCATTCTTGAATTTAAAGATCTAATTGAACAAGCACAACCTCAAGTACTCTACACACATAATTTAGCTGATAAACATGATACACATATTGGTGTGACAACTAAAGTAATCAAAGCGATTAGAATGATAGATAAAAATCTTAGACCCAAATCTTTATATGGATGTGAAGTTTGGCGTGATCTTGATTGGATGAACGATCAAGAAAAAGTCATATTTGATGTGGGTGGGCGTCCTAATTTAGCTTCTGCACTTGTTGGAGTTTTTGATTCTCAAATTTCAGGTGGGAAAAGATACGATTTAGGAACTAAAGGAAGAAGAATGGCGAATGCAACATATTCGTCTTCACATACAGTTGATGAAACAGATGCAATTATTTTAGGAATGGATTTAACACCACTGATTTTAGATGATGATTTAGATATTGAAACCTTTGTTTTAGAATTTATAGATCGTTTTAAAGAAGATGTATCTAAACGCATAAAGAAAATACTATAATTTATAGTAAAATCACTCTATTTTTAATAAATAACACCAACTATCAGATTATGTTGGTGTTTTTTTATATTTTAAAACTTATTTTCACAAGAAGAAATATAGAATGAATGTATAAACTACTTATTATAAAGGGGAGTATCAAATGAGGAAAATATTATTTATCTTCGCCATGATTGGAGTTTTTGTTTTTTCTGCTTGTCAGAAAGATGAAGAACTAGTACCAATCACTTGCGAATCCTATGAGGAACTCCAAAATGGAGTTTGTGTCGTTATTGATGAAGATGCAAAACTTCTTAATGATGCACTTGATAATTTGGATACACTTGATGATGATACGCTTACTGTGGCCATTCATGATCTATTGGATGTATATTACATCACGATTGAATTCGATGGAAATAAATCATCATTTGCTATCGATGATGTAAAGGATTATTACATAAACAATAATGGAGCTCAAGAACATTATTTCAAGCAAGGTGATGACTATCAAAAGGAAATTATAGATGTACCGGAATCTGGGAATTACTCATTTTTCTACGATTTGAGTGCAGACATGTTTACTTCATTTGATGGGAAGTTTTATATGAATATACAAGAATTGGATGTTATTGAAGCATTTTTTGAAAGTGATTTTCCTAGCAGCACTGTTCAAAACTTTGAGATGGCAATTAATAATGAGAAGATTTCAGAAATTGCCTTTGATTTAGGTATCGGTGAAGTGATCTATCATATGGTGATGAATTTTACGCTTATTGGGGAAACTTCAATTACAATACCAGTAGTAGTAGAGTGAGGATAAAACTTATGAAAAAATTAATATTTCTCGTTTTAATCGTTTTCACATTCTCATTTGTTAGTTTTCTTGATGTACAAGCAGCATTTAGACTAACAGAAACAACCAAAGTTACAGAATATATTGAGGGCGTTAGACATACAGAAATTATAGGAACAATTAATTTAGATGGTATTGAAACAGACCAAGTTATTAATTATATAGGAGCAAATCCAACACTATATACCAACATAAATATTGTTGTAAGCGATAATTACTCCGATTATGGATGGGGGATGTCGGGATTACCAATCATCATCAATAGAGTTAACGAAAGATATGATAATTTCGAAGTCATCGGTGGTGTTAATGGCGATTTTTACGATATTAATGATACAGGTCAACCACTGGCTTTACATGTTAGAGATTTCGAAGTGATTCAAAGAGGTTATGGTGGAACAAGAAATGCAGTTGGTTTTAAAGATAATGGAGAAGTTGTTTTTGGTGTGCCTGATTTTGATGGTTACGAGCTGTTAGTATATAACGACGAAGGTCAATTAAAAAAGAGAGTTCCAGTTGATCATATCAATCAGGATCCTTCAAATGAAAATGAAATTTCGGTTTATTTTGATGATTATTCAAATCTAATTCCAGAACAGTACAACAAAGTTGTTATTGATGGAAGTGAGATAAAGATTAATAGAAATCTATCCGGATATTATGGAAAAGGATCTCTAGTAACTACAACAACCGAACAAGTATCAATTACCGAGCATCAATTCATCATCGTTGGAAATGATTTTAATAATGATCAATTGATTGCTGAAAATGATTATGTTGTCGTTCAATTAGGCTTAGGTGGAAATTGGAATGATGTTAGATATGCTGTTGGTTCGGATTCGCAGCCGCTTGTGATAGATGGAGAAATAAATTACGCGTTAAATGGTGGTGCAAGTTGGGATTTTCCCGCTCCACGAACTGCTGTAGGTGTTAAAAGTGATGGAACAGTCTTCTTTGTCGTTGTTGATGGCAGAAACAAACCAATGGGTATGGATGGTGTCAAATTAATTGAGCTTGGCGGAATTATGGCTTATTTTGGAGCTGAAACCGCATATAACCTTGATGGTGGTGGTTCATCTACAATGGCTTTAAAAGATCTAGAATCAGGTGAGTATGCTATATTAAATACACCATCTGATGGTCGAGTAAGAAGTGTAAGTAATGGTGTATTCTTTGTCAATGGTGAACAAAAACCAGTACCTGATCCAATACCCTCATGGCCTGATACAAGAGATCAACTATCATTGCCAACGAATATATTTGTTGATGAACAGGGCATACTTCATTTTGATGAAGTTGAAGGCAGTATTTCTTATAGTGTAGTTATCGATGGTAGAGAAACAATTGTGATTGATAATCAGCTACCATTAATCCTTTCAATTGGAGCACATGAGATTAGTGTTCGTGCTAAAGGTGGGTCATTGTATAAATCATCAGATTACACAGAAAACATCTCTTATCATGTTTATCACGAAGATCTCTACAAGTTTTTTGAACTTTTAAGAAGCTTTACAAGATATAACATGCAAGATTAATACTTAATTGCATAAAATGATAATTATTTCCTAATACTGAAAAAACATGTGTTTTTATTCACATGTTCTTTTTTGTTTTGAATATCTATGATATTTTAATAATGTAGATTATATTCGAGGTGAACAATGAAAATCATTACCTGTATCAAACAAGTGCCTGCTTCCTCCAATGTACAAGTTGATCCAAAAACTGGTGTATTGATTCGTGAAGGAAATAATGTAAAAATGAATCCCTTTGATCTTTATGCGCTTGAAACTGCATGTCAAATCAAGAGTATGACAAGTGATACAAAAATTCATTCCATCTCAATGGGGCCAATTTCAGCAAAAAGTGTACTCAAAGAAGCACTCTATATGGGGTGTGATGAAGCAACACTTATCAGCGATAGAAGATTTGCTGGGGCAGATGTTTTGGCAACTTCCTATACATTAAGTCAACTGGTTAACTATATAGGTTCTTATGATTTAATCATTTGTGGTAAACAAACAACAGACGGTGATACCGCTCAAGTAGGCCCAGAAATGGCAGAATTTTTAGGTATTCCACACGTCCCTTATGTTAATGAAGTTATTAAAATCAATGATAAATCAATCATTTTAAAAAGCGAGTATGATGATTATGATGAAATTGTTGAGGTATTTTTTCCATGTTTGATTACAATAGATAAAGGAGCAAATGTTCCAAGACTTCCTTCATATAGACGCAAATTAAAATTTATGGATTATAAAATCAACACAATAACATTAAAAGATCTAGAAGATCCCGACCCTATTCACTATGGGTTAGACGGTTCACCAACACAAGTTGATGAAATATTTCCTCCACAGAAAAGAACAGAAGCAATTCGTATTGAAGGAAATTCAAATGAATTAGCAACACAGTTATTTAGAATATTAAAAGAAAGTAAATTCGTATAGGTGTTTATATGTCATATATTAAAGTTAATCAAGATAAATTAAATGATAAACTAGTAAAAGAACTTATCGAATTATGCCCTTTTGATGCATTTGAGTATGAAGATACATATCTTTCAATTAATGCATCATGTAAGATGTGCCAAATCTGTGTAAAAAATGGACCTGAAGGTATTTGCGAACTAATTGAAAGTAAGAAAGCAAACATTGATAAGACCAAATATAAAGGCATTGCAGTTTATGTAGAACAACATCATAAAAATGCACATCCAGTATCATGGGAATTACTAGGTAAAGCAAAAGAACTTCAAAAAAAATCTAACCAAGATATATATGCAATTGTTATTGGGCACGACGTAAGACATCTTGCTGAAGAAGCATTGATTTACGGAGCAAATCATGTATTTATATATGATCATGTTGCATATGCTAACTTTAATGTTGAAATATATACAAATGTCATGGAAGCATTTTATAAAAATCATCAATGCAATACAATTCTATTTGGGAGTACTCCATTAGGAAGAAGTTTTGCACCTAAAGTAGCTGCAAGACTTAAAACAGGATTGACAGCTGATTGCACGATGCTCGATATGACAGAGTCAGGTGATCTGATACAAATAAGACCAGCTTTTGGTGGAAATATTATGGCAAAAATCAATACACCAAATCATCGTCCACAGCTTGCAACCATACGTTATAAAATGTTTGATAAACCTGAAAGAATCAAACCAATTGGTAAAATGCATATCGAACCAACACATGAAATTGATACGAAATCAAAAATTGATTTGATTGAATCATTTGAAAAACCAAAAGTCAAAGATATCAGTGATGCTGAGATCATTATTGCTGTTGGAAGAGCATTTAAAAAACAGAAGGATTTAGAATTAATTGAGCCTTTACGAAAGAGATTAAATGCTGAAGTTGGCTGTACAAGGCCATTGATTGAAAATGGCTGGTTTGATCCAAGAAAACAAATTGGTTTAAGTGGACGCACAGTAAAACCTAAACTCATCATCAATCTAGGAATTAGTGGAGCAGTTCAGTTTATTGAAGGGATGAAAGAATCTGAATTAATTATATCCGTCAATTCTGATCGACATAATAAGTTATTCGATATCAGTCACTATTCAATTGTTGGAGATATTTACGAAGTTCTCCCACAATTAAATCAATTGATAGATCAAATTTTGGAGGCTAACCATGAACTATAAAAAGATGAATCAAAATGATTATGATTGGTTAAGAGAAATTGTTACAAAAGAAAATGTTTTTATCGGTGATGATATTAATAAAGATGTCTCTCATGATGAACTAGGATCTGTTTTTGCATTTCCCGATGCACATGTGTTTGTCTCAGATAAATATCAGATTTCATCAATCATGAAATATGCATTTAAGGAAAATATTCCAGTTACCGTACGCGGTAGTGGAACTGGACTCGTTGGAGCATGTGTTCCCTTATTTGGCGGAATACTTTTAGATATGTCGAAAATGAATCAAATTATAGAACTAGATAAGACCAATTTAACACTAAGAGTTGAACCGGGAGTTCTATTGCTTGATATTTATGGGCATGTTGAACCAGAAGGATTATTTTACGCACCTGATCCAGGTGAAAAAACAGCAACTATTGGCGGAAATATCTCAACGAATGCTGGAGGTATGCGTGCTGTTAAATATGGGGTTACTAGAGATTGGGTGAGAGGTTTGGAAGTCGTTTTGCCAAACGGTGAACTTGTTAAGTTTGGTGGGAAAGTTGTAAAAAACTCTACTGGATATGGTTTAAAGGATTTGATTATTGGTAGTGAAGGAACATTAGGCATTATCGTAGAAGCAACCCTCAAACTGATTCCAAAACCTAAGAAAACCGTTAGTTTACTAATTCCTTTTAAAAATAGAGAAGATGCAATTGCTGCAGCTCCACGTTTAATTAACGATCATGTGATTCCTACAGCAGTTGAATTTTTTGAAAAACAATCTATTCAATATAGTGAAGAGTTCTTAGGCAAAAAAATTCCTCATAACGATTTTGATGCATATCTGCTAGTTACATATGATGGAAACAACGAAGAATCTATTGATGAGGATATCGAGATTGCAAGTAGTCTTTGTATCAATTCTTATCATGCTATTGATGTCTATTTAATTGATACAGAAGAAAGAAGTAGCAGCATTTGGACAGTCCGAGGAGGCTTTCTTGAAGCAATTAAATCGTCATCATCAGAAATTGATGAATGTGATGTTGTTTTACCAAGATCACATATCGGTGAATTCTTAACTTACGTAAGAGAATTAAGTCACGATCTAGACATACGAATTCCATATTTTGGTCATGTTGGAGATGGGAATTTACATATTTATTTCTGTAAAGATGATTTATCAGATGCACAATGGAAAATAAAAGTAGAAAATGGATTTAATAAATTATATGAAAAAGCATTTAGTTATGGTGGACTTGTATCGGGTGAGCATGGCATAGGTTTTGCAAAAAAATCATATATGAAATCACTGCTTGGTGAAGAACAAATCACACTCATGAAAGGGATTAAAAATGTCTTTGATCCAAAAAATATATTGAATCCAGGAAAAGTAATTTAACTCTAAATTAAATAAATATTACGCGAGTATATTGTAAATATAAGATAGTTTGAAAAGCTGAAAATAGTGTTATAATATAAATGGAAACACTTTCAGTTCACAAATAAACAGCATTTGAGGTGATTACAATTAGCGTAATGTTAAATATGTTGAAATACAAAGAAGATTTGAGCATGGCAGAAAGAGTTGTTCTTGACTACCTGATAGAGAACAAAGGGATGCTTAAGGATTTTAGTGTTGAAAAAATTGCTGAAGCAGCATATACATCTCCTGCATCTGTTGTCAGAATGTGTAAGAAACTTGGATACAAGGGTTTTAAAGACTTTAAAATTGATTTTATTTTAGCAAATGCTAAAGTCGAAATTCCAGAATATAAGGAATACAGCGATGTGATTCTTGCAAAAGATTCTAATTGTGGAAGATCTGCGATAGAAAATAATATTAGAGTTCTAGAGGATACACTTAAACTCTATGATGATGAAACAGTAACTAAAGCTGCTGAAATTATCATGAGTGCACGTAAAATCCTTATTTTTGGTAAAGGATCTTCATATTTAGTCTGCAAAGATTTAGAAATGAAATTAAGAAGAATCAATAAATTTTGTATTGCACAAGGTGAAGCTCATGATCAACTTGTTGATGCTACCTTTATTAATCAAAAAGATGTTATTATATTTATTTCAAATTCCGGGAAAACAAAAGAAATCATTAGTGCAGCCTTGCTGGCAAGAGACAATAAAGCAAAGATTATCAGTATTGTTAAACTTGGTGCTTCAATGTTAGCTGAACTATCTGATATTGTTTTATATTCATCCTCACTAGAAGGAGAATTTAGAAGTGCGGCAATGACTTCTAGAATTTCACAGATGTGTTTGGTTGATGCTTTATTTGCAAAATGTGCTTATACTGATATTGATCGTTCAGTGAGAACTTTGGAAATGACATTTAAAACATTTAAAAAATTTAGAAGATAATTAAAATGCACATTCGATGTGCATTTTTTATTAGATTTCCAAGGGGATGCTCTTTTTTTTTGAATTTGAAAAAAACAACCAAAACTTGCTGACTTCAAGGTATTATACGCATAGATGATTTATAATGGAAGTAATGATAGGTGTGATAATATGGAAAGATTAGCAATCGGTATCATGAGTGGTACATCTTTAGATGGAATTGATGTAGTTATAGCTAAAATTGAAGGTTCATATATACATACTCATATTCAACCTATTGCATGTGAAACTTTTCCATTTGAAGAACATATATTAAAACGAATAAAAATGGCAATTCGTGACGAACACAGTTCATCAGCCTTAATTTGCAGTCTTAATTTTGAATTAGGTGAAGTTTTTGCTGATGCTGTTATCAAGTTGTGCAAGAAACATCATATTAAATTGAAAGACGTAGATTTCATTGCTTCACACGGACAAACCGTCTTTCATATTACACATTCAAGTGATGAATATATTCCATCATCTCTTCAACTGGGAGAAGGGTCAGTCATTGCACAGTTAACTCAAACAACTGTTGTTTCTAATTTTAGATGTGCTGATATTGCTGCAGGTGGGAATGGAGCTCCATTGGTGCCTTATGCAGATTATATATTATTTCATGATGAACAACTTAATAGATCAATCCATAATATTGGAGGAATATCCAATCTTACTGTTTTAATTAAAAATGGTGAGCTTGATGATGTCATTGCTTTTGATACAGGTCCCGGAAACATGATGATTGATTATGCTTGTAAGAAATTATTCAATATTAATTATGATGAAAATGGTGCGATTGCAAGAAAAGGCAAACCAATTAAAGAAATGCTTGAACAACTCATGGATCATCCCTATTTTAAACTTACTCCACCTAAATCAACGGGTAGAGAATTGTTTGGTGAACAATTCACAGAAAAAGTAATTTCTGAGTATGCAAACCATCCAAAAGAAGACATTATTTCAACACTTACGTATTTCACAGCAAAATCGATTGCATATGCTTATTCAAATTATGTTTTTCCACATACTAAAATTGATGAAATTATCTTTTCAGGTGGTGGAGCATTGAATCAATTTTGTCTGGAACTCATAGCAAAAGAATTAAAGGGAACAAAAATTAAGAGAGTTGAAGCATTCGGCTATGATGGTGCATTTAAAGAAGCACTCGCTTTTATCATTCTAGGTAATGAAACAATTAATTTTAAACCCTCGAATGTAAAGAATGCTACTGGAGCAAAAAAATCAGTCATCTTAGGTCAGATTAATTATATAAATAAGTGAAAAGGAGTTCCTATGAGATATATCATCGCATATGATGGTGGTGGAACAAAAACACAAATCGGTCTTTTTGATGAACATGGGCATCTTCTATTTCAAAAAATAGGTGCTGGATGTAATCACGCTTCATCGGACGGACATTTATTTAAATCTGTCATTGAGCAGTTATTTTTGGACGCTTTATCAGTTGTAAAATTTAAAAAATCGGACATTAATTATGTATTTTTAGGTCTTTCAGGTGCAGATGTTGAAGCCGATTTCATTAAATTAAATCAAGCATGTACTGAGATTTTCGGCGACATTCCATTTAAAATCGTTAATGACGCATGGATTATTATGCGAAGCGGACTAAAATCCCCTTTTGGAGCGGTTGCTATTTGTGGAACAGGAACTAATTCTGCTGCGATAGGAAAAAAGGGAAAGAAAGCTATTTTAAGATCTCTTGGTTTTACCCTAGGAATCTATGGTGGTGGATTGGATATTGCTAGAGAAGCGCTGCATTACGCATTTCGTTCAGAAGAACTCACATATAAAAAAACAATTTTAGAAACCGAAATTCCCAAGTTATTGCAATGTAAGGATATGAATGAAATTGTTGATTTATTCTATCCATCAACTAAGGTAACAAAAAAACAATTTGGAGAAATTACTGCTCTTGTTCATCAATATGCTGTATTAGGAGATGAAGTGTGTCAAGAAATCCTAATCAAAATGGGTAAGTATATTGGTGAACAAACTGCAGGAGTTATTAAACAAGTTGATATTCAGGATTTGGAAGTTCCTGTCGTAATTGGTGGACGTGTCTTTAGTGGAGTTAGTCCATTGCTTATTGAGGAATTTATAAAAAATCTTTTAATCTCATGTCCTAAAGCATACTTAATTAAACCTAAATATAAACCAGTTGTTGGAGCTTTTCTATCCGCACTTGATGAACTAGAGATTGACCAAAGTCTCGAAGTAGAAAAAAATCTAGATGGAGGTATAGACATATGACTAAAACTGGAATAAAAATTGTAACTATCGGTGGTGGTTCATCTTATACGCCTGAACTAATTGAAGGTTTTATCAAAAGATATCATGAACTACCCATAAGAGAAATATGGTTGGTAGATATCGAAGAGGGTAAAGAAAAATTAAACATTGTTGGTGCATTGGCTAAAAGAATGATAGAAAAATCGGGATATCCCATCGATATCCATTTAACGTTAAATCGGAGAGAAGCGCTTGTTGATGCTGATTTTGTAACAACTCAGTTTCGAGTGGGACAATTAGATGCGCGTGTACTTGATGAAAACATTCCTCCTAAATATAACATGCTAGGACAAGAGACAAATGGTGCTGGAGGTATTTTTAAGGCATTGAGAACAGTACCGGTCATCTATGAAATTATTAAGGATATCAAAGAATTGTGCGAAAATGCTTGGCTCATTAATTTTACAAATCCTGCAGGAATTGTCAGTGAAGCTGTTTTTAGATATACGGATTTCGAAAGATTTATTGGTGTCTGTAACGTGCCAATAAATATGACAAACTATTTTGCTGAAATTCTTAACGTTAAATCTAAAGATATCATTCCTTACTTTGCAGGGCTTAATCACATGTCATATGTTTTAAATGTTTATTATAAGAATAAGGATTTATTACCTGAAATCATTGAATTAGTCAAAGAAAAACAAATGACAATGAATAATATTGATCCATTGGCATGGAAATATGAATTTGTTAAGGAACTTGGCGTTTATCCTAGCCCATATCATAAATATTTCTATTTTTATGAGGAAATGTTTGCTGAATTCATGACTTCATATCACGAAGGAAAAACACGAGCAGTCCTTGTTAAAGAAATAGAAAAGACATTATTTGAAAAATATAAAGATCCAAATTTAAATGAGAAACCTAAAGAACTTGAAAGTCGTGGCGGAGCTTATTATAGTGATGTTGCTTGTAATATCATCAGTTCAATTTATAATGATAAACGTGACTATCAAGTCGTAAATACAGTCAATAATGGACATATCACCGATTTGAATGATGGTTGTGCAGTTGAAATTACTTGTCGTATTACCAAAGATGGTCCTGTTCCTGTTCATATTGGAAGATTACCCGTTCAGATTCGCGGATTAGTTCAATCAATGAAAGCCTTTGAAGAATTATTGGTTGATGCTATCTATGAAAAAAATCTTGATAAAGCATTATTAGCCTTACAGATTCATCCGATGACCACATCTATTGTTGAAGCAGAAAAAGTCTTTAATGAACTTGTTGAAGCACATAAAAAATACTTGACTTATTATTTTTAAGGAGAAAAATGAAACTATATAAATTTAAAAATCCATCAGAACCCATCACTTATTACAAAACAGACGTACAAATAGATATTCCAGAGATTTATCACGAAAAAGAATTACGTGGTATGTGGGTTTCAAATGTGGTTAATATTGATTTACCTACAACTGAAGACATTGATTTATATCAGACTAAAGTAATAGAAATGCTTGATACATGTTTGGCTTATAATATTAATGCTATCTTTTTTCAGGTCAGAACGACCAATGATGCATTCTATGAATCCAAACTGAACCCGTATAGTCGATACTTTACAGGTAAGGAAGGTAAAAAGCCTCCATTTGATGTGATGAAGTGGATCATTTCAGAAACAAAAAAGAGAAAGATTCAATTTCATGCATGGTGTAATCCGTATCGTGTATCAATGAATTCACAATTATCAAAAGAAGAATACTTAAAAACATGTGATGACCTGAATTTCGCTAAAAAACATCCCGAACTCATTGTTTTAGATAAAAAAGGACAGAGCATCCTTAATCCATGTCGAAAAGAAGTAAAGGAGTTTATCATTGAATCAATGTTAGAAATTGTCAAAAACTACGATGTAGATGGAATTCATTTCGATGACTATTTTTATCCATATGCTGGTTTAGATGATATCGAAAATGATCTTTGGGATTATGAACAAAGAGAAGATAAAAATTTAACACTTGATGATTTTAGAAGACAAAATGTAGATGAAGTAATTAAAGGTGTTCATCAAGCGATCAAAAGCTACTCACCAAAACTTAGATTTGGTGTCAGTCCCTTTGGTATCTGGAGAAATAGAGCTAATGATTCAAGAGGATCGAACACTGATCCAGCTTGCAGCCAATCTTACGATAATCAATATGCAGATTCACTCAAATGGGTAAAAGAAGGTTTTGTAGATTATGTTGTTCCACAAATTTATTGGGAACTTGGACATCGGATTGCTCCTTTTGCTGATATCCTAGATTGGTGGGTCGATGTATGTAAAAATACAAATGTTGATGTATATATTGGTCATGGTGCATATAGATATGGTAATGAAGGTGAATTTGAAAATCCATTTGAAGTCATCAATCAAATCAAATATGCAAATCAGCATCCTATAGTCAAAGGTAACATTTTTTTCACATTCAAAACGTTCATTAACCAAGATAAATCAAAGCAAGGTATGATAGAACTCAAAAAACTATTGACAGGAGGAAGTGATAGATGAGGCATATAAAAATATTGTTAGTTAGTATATTTGTTTTCATAGGACTGTTATTATTTGTGTCACATCAAATTTTTGCTGACGGACCTTTACAAGCTTTATACATTAATGGAACTCCCATTTATCATTACAATTCAAGTGATCCAGTCATGACACCTACAACTTATGTTGAAAGAGAAAGCGAGTTTAGAGGTGTTTGGATAGCAACAGTTTATAGTTTAAATATTCCATTACATACAAGTGAAACACAATATAAGCAAGCTTATAGTGATCTACTTGATGATGTTGAAAATAGAAACATGAATGCAATTCTTTTTCAAGTTAGACCAATGAATGATGCATTTTATGATAGTATTTATGCTCCATGGTCAAAATATTTAACAGGTACTGAAGGTCAAGACCCAGGTTGGGATGTCATGCAATATTTGATTGATGAAGCTCATTCGAGAGGTATTGAATTTCATGCATGGATGAATCCTTACCGCGTTACATCAACTGGCGGAGATAAAACCACATTACTGAATGCTTTAGATCCTGAAAATTTTGCAAGACAAAATCCTAGTTTAGTTATTCCAGATAATGATGGAAAATTAATCTTAAATCCTGGTGAACCTGCTGTAAAAGCATATATTAGAAATGTCGTATCCGAACTTCTAGATTTATATGATGTTGATGGCATTCATTTTGATGACTATTTTTATCCTTCTGCAGGACTCACTTTGGATTCAGCAACTTATGATACCTACAAACTGCCTGATCAGACTTTAGGTGATTGGAGACGAGAAAATGTCAACGACGTTATTCGTGGTGTCAAAGAAGATGTAGATGCATATAATTCAATCAATTCAAAAGATGCAAGATTTGGTGTGTCTCCAATTGGACTTTGGAAAGTTGGTGCCCCTGATGGTGCTAATGTATCAACAGGTTCAACTCAAACTTATTACACACACTATGCTGATACTAAAAAGTGGGTAGAAGAAGGTTGGGTCCACTATATTTGTCCGCAAATATATTGGAATTTCAATCATGATCTAGCACCTTATGCGGATGTAGTTGACTGGTGGGCTGAAACCGTTAGAGGTACGGATGTTGACCTAATTATTGGTCATGGTGTTTACAGAACTTATTATGATGTTACTGAGTTTTATAACCAACTTAAGTACAATCAACAGCATCCGGAAATTAAAGGTTCGGTCATGTATAGTGCGTCATATTTAAATACAGCACATATGGATTACTTGGAAACGAACGCATGGACAACCAAACCTTTAAACACTTGGGCTTACAGTTCTGTAGAATCACCAACATATCAATTAGATGGCACAGTGGAAGGCTCAGTTTATAGAAGTGATGTAACACTGACACTAAATAGTACAAATGATGCATATTATAAAATTGGACAGGGTGGGGACTGGGTTCTCTATACAATTCCAGTTGTTATAAGTGAGCAAGGTACTCAAGTTGTATATACTAAAGCAATCGATGGTTTAGGAGTTGAAAGTTTAATTGAAGGTATCACGATTGAAATTGAAAAACAAAATTTAGATGTTCCTCATATTACTGTTACAGGTGAGAGCTTAGGTTCAAGCTATATTGTAGGTGTACAGGTAAGTCTTACTGCAAATACCCATCCAATCTGGGTCGCAATTAATGCTGGATCTGTTGGAGTCTGGCAGTTATATGATGGAAATCCAATTAGCATCAATACGCCAGGAAGTTACTTTTTTAGAGTAAAAACAATCGATGGTGAAGGTATTGAATCTGAGACTATAACCCAAATGGTCGTTGTCGTTCTAGAAATATATCCAGATCCCATTTTGAATATTTCAGGTAATGGACAAGACCCCTACTATCAAGATCCAGTAATTAGTATTTCGAGTGATGCTCCATCGGTATCTTACAAGATTAATGATGGCGAGTGGGTTATTTATGACCAACCTTACTCAATTTCAGAAGAAGGAAGTTATACTGTCTCATATCGAAATAATGATGCACTAAGTACGGTGTTCACTCAAGATATTTTTGTTGACCAAACGCCACCAGAAGTACCAATACTTGTCATCGACGGACTAAAAGAGGGCACTTATTATATTGAAGAAATTATAGTTGATCTCGAAGAAATAAATACAACAGATGTCATTTGGTATCGACTTCATAATGGTCGTGTTTGGAGTTCATGGGACACATTTGATGAAGCTTTAATTCTAAATATCAATGCTAACTATACTTTAGAATATTATGTAGTAGATCTTGCACTGAATGAAACAGAAGTCTATAGTGAACTAATCAGACTTAATACACCGTTAAGTGAAGACAATATGTATGTTATTAGAGATGGTCAAATTGTAAATCATTATGGAACAAACATTCCAATCATTCTCCCAACAGAATATCAAGAAAAGACAAATGAAATTCGTGCTATTTGGGTTGCTACTGTAAGTAATATTGATATTGGATTACTTTATAATGAAGCAGATTATAAATTAGAAATTATTACGATGTTAAATCGACTTGAAGCATTGAATTTTAATACAATGTTCTTCCAAGTTAGACCGATGAATGATGCATTCTATGATAGTGAGTATGCACCATGGTCAAGATATTTAGGTGGAGCTGAGGGTGTTGATCCTGGCTGGGATGTTTTGGAATTTATGATTACTGAAGCACATAAAAGAGGCATTGAATTTCATGCTTGGATGAATCCTTATAGAGTCTCAACAGGTACGGGTGATAAAACAATTCAACTCAGTGAACTAGATGATGACAATTTTGCTAAGATACATCCGGAATTTGTTCTTCAAGATAACTCTGGCAAGTTAATATTAAACCCAGGAGAACCTCAAGTAAGAGCATATATTAAAAATATCGTCAACGAAATCATGAGTAAATATGATATAGATGGTATTCATTTTGATGATTATTTTTACAGTTATAATGGAATGAGTGACATACAAGATGAAAATACGTATGATCGCACTAAAGAGCCAAATGAAACACTTGATGATTGGCGCAGAAACAATGTTAATACTTTAATTTCTGAGCTATCTACAATCATTAACACTTGGAATCAAAATCAAAATAAAAACGTAAAATTTGGAATCAGTCCATTTGGTATTTGGATGTCAGGTGGAGAAGATGGGTCGAATACTTCTACAAGCACACTTCAAAGTTATAGAGATCAATATGCAGATAGTAAAAAATGGGTTGAAGAGGGATGGCTAGATTATATTCTTCCACAGTTATATTGGGAATTTGATCATTCACTTGCACCATTTGCTGATCTTGTTGATTGGTGGGCAGCATTATGTGAAGCAAACAATGTGGATTTAATCATTGGTCACGGATTTTATCGTTATGCTGAAACTACTAACGCATGGAAAGATGTTAATGAAATCACAGAACAACTCAGATATATTTCTACATTCGATAGTATAATTGGTAGTGCATTTTTCTCATATAAAACTTTAAATAAAACACACACCTATGTAGTTCAATCATTAGAAAGGATTTCTGAGAATTATTGGACAACTTATCCAAGCTTTCCTTGGGCTAGTGAAGTTGCTAAAAAGGATCCTTTAACTGCGCCTACATACAATATTGCGGGTGACATTATAACTAGTCAGGTCTATGAAAATCAAGCTTCGATAAGTCTATCTTCTGATGTTGATATTTACTATAAAATTGGTGATGGGCAATGGATTTTATATGTTTCACCAATTGAAATTAGTAACGTAGGAAGTGCAACTATTTATGTCAAATCAGTTGATGGCCTAGATGAAAGTGAGATTTCCGAGATTAACTTAGAAATTGTGGATACGAATTGTCCAAGTGGTTTTGAATATCAAAATGGATCATGTGTTGTTATTGAGATACCAGATGAACCGGGACTTTCAACAACGCAAATCGTTTTAATTTCTGTTGGTTCATTTACGGGTCTTGGACTTGGTGCATTTCTCTTGAGAAAGTTTGTGTTTAAGATATGATTATAAAAGATATAAAATGCATGCTAGAAGAAGGTGTGAAAGCATCACACTTTCCAGGTGCATCCTTTGGCATATGTTATATGGATGGAAGTATGAGTCAAGATTATATAGGGTATAAATCCTTGTTTCCCAAAAAGGAAGACCTTAAAGGAAATGAGATTTATGATGTTGCCTCTTTGACAAAGGTTGTTTCAACAACAACATTAATCATGAAGCTCATTGAGCAGAAAAAATTATCTCTTGAAACAAAGGTAAATCAAATTCTTGATTGGTTCCAATTTGATGAGATTACAATCTATGATTTATTAACGCATTCATCGGGACTACCTGCAGACCTTATTAGAGCGAGTACGTTGAAAAATAGAAATGATGTCATTTCTCGTATTAAAAATGTTGAACTCAAATATATGAAGGGTGAACACATCGTTTATTCTGATATAGGATTTATTTTATTGGGTTTAATCATTGAGAAAATCACAGGAAAATCTTTAAATGAAAATGGACAAGAACTGATTTTCAAACCTTTAGATATGAAAGACACATCCTATCATCCTGATGTGAGTAGATGTGCACCTACAGAAGTTAGAGATGATGATGTATATCAAGGTCTATTATGTGGTAAAGTCCATGATGAAAAAGCATTTGCTCTAGGTGAAAGTGGACATGCTGGCTTGTTTTCTACTGTCTTTGATCTATTAAAATTCATGAATGCCATTTTAAATCATCAATTTGTATTAAAAGATGAGACACTCGATTTATTATTTAAGGTCCAACAAATTAAACCAGATTTAAATGGGCATATATTAAAACGTGCTCTGGGCTGGGATAAACCAACCGCAGGTAGCTCATCAGGTGACAATCGTTGTTTTGATGATACGATCCTACATACAGGATTTACTGGATGTAATATGTTTATTGATAAAAACCAAGGCATTGGTTTTGTGATGCTATCTAATGCAGTTCATCCTAAAAGAAATAATAATGGTATTATTGCCTATAGAAATATAATTGGAAATATGCTAGTAGATAAAAGGGAGGAAATAAAGTGATTAAAAAAGGATTTATGATTGCAGTTTTGTTGTTGTTTTCATTTTATTTATTTGCGTGTCAACAAATGGACATCACAATTGGTGTTCTAGATGAATTTGTAACAATCACAGAAGGAGACACATATCAAATTGCTTTCGTTACAAATGACGACAAAGGATTAACTTTTTCTTCGAACGATTCAAGTATTGTAACTGTAAGTGATGACGGCTTGATTTCATCTCTTAAGGAAGGGAGCACAATAATCGTGATTACTTCTAAATCAGATGAAAATCAAAGTATCGAAATTACTGTGAATGTAGAAAAAAGAATCGCAATCTCGGTTGAAGAAGATACGTTAACAGTTAAAGTAGGAGATACGGTGACTGTAGATTTTTCAGCAAACGATGATGTTTTAATTACATCTGATGATACAGATATATTTACTGTTGATGACGAAGGTATTATTACTGGAGTTGCTGAAGGTCAAGCAACACTAAAAATAACATCAGTTACTGATAGTGAAATTTATCAAGAAATAACAGTGAATGTTAGAAAGATAGTTGATTTAACAGTTGATCAATCCGAGGTGTCCCTATGGATTGGAAAATCTGAACAAGTCATTTTTTCTTCCAATGACGAAGTTATGTTTGAAAGCACAGATACAGATGTTGTAACTGTTTCAGCAAGTGGAGAAATCACAGGAGTTGCTCAAGGAACGGCTCAGGTTAAAACATATTCCACTTATGATGAAGATGTATTTTATATGATTGAAGTTTCTGTTTTTCTAGATGCAGAAACAATTATTGTTTCAGGATTTGATAAGTTAATATTGAATGATGAAAAAGCACTAACCGTTGAAATTGGTCCTGATTTATCATATGACGAGGTGACTTGGATTTCAAGTGACGAAAGTATAGCTACCGTTAATGAAGAGGGTGTTGTAACAGCAGTTGCTGCAGGTATTGTCACAATTACAGCTACTTCAGAATTTGATAGCGAGTTAAGCAATAGTATTGATATTGAAGTCATTAATGTTTTACTAGTTAATCAAACATCAGTTGTAGGTGATGAAATAGATATGCTGGGTGTAACTTTTGTTTATGGATCAACACTGTTTGATCAAATATCAGATGCAATCGATCAAGCTGTTATAGGTGCAACAATTTATGTAATCGGTGATGATGAATACATAACTGATTTTACAATTGATGTAGATTTTTTGACATTGATTGGAGAAATCACAACCGTTTTTTCACAAACAATTACGATTGAAGCGAATCATGTGGTAATTCAAAATATAAACTTTACGAATGCAGCGCATATCATTACAAATACTGAAATCGATACTTTCGAATTCAAAGATAATGTTGTTGATGTCACTTCAACAGTACCATTTCTTGCACTAGAATCAACAAATAATATAAACATCGAAAATAACACCATCGCTAATGATGGTGGAGATGCGATTGTTATCGAAAATTTCTTATTTGGAGATATTCGTATTTATAATAATACAATATCAAGTTTAGGCAAAGCAATTTCATTAATAGCAGTTAACGAATATGACGATGCAACAAAAATTATGATTGAAAGAAATGTAATTACTCAAGCCGACGGAGCAATTGAAGTCAATTTGGATTATAATGGTCAAAAAAATATTGAAGCATATGTAAGGTTTAATCAAGTATCTAATTATGGCACCTACGCAGCTCAATCTAATATAGCACACCAAATCGAATATACGTTAAATTATTGGGGAGTAGTAGAACCAATTTATACAGATTTCATAAATATATCAGAATATGAACTAAGAGGATTCTACAGTGATCCAAGTGAGATTATTAGTGCAAGTAAGTTTAATCCTGTAGTACCTGTTAAGATTCTTCCGGTTGATCCATATGTGCTACTAGAAGTTGGACAATCTTTTACAATTGATTATGAGGTGCTCCCATCAAGTGCAGATCCTGATCGTGTAAGATTTATCACATCAGACACGGCAGTTGTTCAATTTTCAGGGTTTGGTGTCATTTCACCATTAAAGAGTGGATTGGCAGTTGTTACAATGAGAGTATCAACAGATTTTACAGTCAATACGACAATGAATATCGAAGTTACCACTGATCCGGGAATTGAGATTATTCCAACAGTATTAACTCAATCTTTATTAGTGGGTGATCCATTTGCATTAGATGCGATGGTATTTCCTTTCCAAATCAAAGATGATCTCGTGCTTTTTGAGTCGCTTCAACCAAGCATTGCTACAATTGATCAAGATGGTAATGTAACATCTCTTCAAGCTGGGCAGGCAACATTTAAAGCATCTTTACTTGATGATCCTAGTGTCTTCACAGAATTCACAGCTGAATTTTTTGATCAATTAGACGATGCAAACTTACTAGATTTATTAACACTAAATCAAGTGAGTTATACGACACCACATACATGGACTGCTTATGGTGTTACTCACAATTATATTGATTTTAAATATGAAAGTATTTCTAAATATTATTTTGGTAGTTATGAAATCAATCAATCCAAGATGCTTCCTATATTCTTCGCAATAAGACCAGGCGCACCTATGGAACCACATCCCGAAGGTGTAACACAATATAATCCATATAATGTTTATTGGGTTGTCGTCCATGACACCGCAAATACAGATAGTGGTGGAGGAGCGCTTGCTCATGCAAACTATTTATGGAATGCCACAGTGAATAAAACTGAATTATGGGTTTCATGGCATTTTTCAATTGATGATAAAGAATTATATCAACATCTGCCTGAAACTGAAAGAGGATTTCATGCAGGTGACGGATCATCATTACCTTTGCAAGGAACGACTTATCTAGGTGGTGGGAATCGTAATGGTATAGGCATTGAAACGGGTGTTAATGAGGATGCTGATGTTTATAGAACATGGCAAAGAACAGCAAAATTAGTAGCTGATTTACTTACTAAATATAATCTACCAAGAGAGAATCAAAAATATCACAATGATTTTAGTGGCAAAGATTGTCCTAGAACAATGAGACACGCTGGATTGGTTCCACTATTTGAAGAGTTTATTGATATTGAGTATAAAATTGCTTTAGAGCATGCAAATGCCGATATTATTTTCGAATCAGATAATCCAGAATATGTTGATAATACCGGAAGAGTTATTTTAATGCCAGAACGCGCAATGACTGTTAGTTATACCGTAACTGTTACTATTGACAATGTTTCAACATCAAGAACTTTTTATAGTTATCTACCAGGAACTGTTCATTAATTTCATGTTTCCTGAAAAAAATTATCAATATATGTAAAAAAAGATGTTTAAAGAGTTAAATACTTGCACACATTTGACAGCGCTTTCATCTAGATGTAAAATAATATAAACGAATTAAAAAAATAGGAGGAAAATAAATGAAGAAATTTTTAGGATTACTTTTACTCGGTTTTGCTTCAATTGTATTTTTTGCTGGTGGCAGTGTAAATGCAGCTGATGATGTTATTGACTTATATCCATATGATTCACTTGAGTGTTCATTAGCATCAAACGAATGCTTAAATACTAAAGTGGGCAGTGACCATTGGACAGTTGAGTATGCAGGTTATAGATACCACCCAGTTCGTGGTTCTGTGAGATATGCAGATGATTTTATTGATGCTGATGCAAATAGTCAAATTGATATCAATGAACTTACAGGAATTAGCTGGACATCATTCGGTACAGTTTTCATTAACAACACAGCCGAAACTAAAGAACTAACACCAACACTTAATCTCTTGGATAGAAGAGATTTAACTACTGGTGGTAGACAGGATGTTTGGCTTCATTTTGATGAAACTGGTGAACTTGTAATGTTTGAAAATGCAGTCAATGAATATTATATTTTTAATGACGGTGACATGGCTACACCTGATTGGCGTTTAGCTACGACAGCTGAAATAGATGCTTATGATACAGCTGTTGCAGATGGTGATCCTTTAGTTGATACACCAGACACAATCAAAGCTCCAATTAGAATGAAAATGGATGACGTAGATACAGATGGTTATGTATTAGAACCATTAGCGTTTGTTCAAATGGTTAATAGATTTGCAGATACCGTTCTTGACCCAGAAACAGCATGGTCAACAATTATTGCTGGTAATCCTGTAAATGTTACATTACCTTCAGGTTGGACAATATTAACGTTTGCTTACTTAGATAGATCGAGCAATGCTAAAAATTTAGAATATATTACAACACTTCCTGGTATGTTAGCTGCTGGTGGTCTAGATCCAATGGTATTAGAGTATACCGATCAACCTGCTTCATTTACTGGATTAACTTTATTAGATGATGACGGTGTTACTCCTGGTACTAATATCGTTGTTGATTATAATGGTACATTTGATCTCGATCCAGCAATTGTTGCATCTTGGTTAGATATGTATAACGATTCTGATGAAATCATCAATACCGTTGAAAACCTAGATTATTCAGTTGCTATTTCACAAGAGGATGTAGTTTTAGAAACTATTAATTTCACATATGATGAACTTACTACAAGTTATACAGCAAGTGCACCCGTAACAGTTGTTGATTCAAGTGTATTTGGGGCTGGTTATAAAGCTACATGGTCTACTACAACACCAGCTGGCGATTTAGCTGAAGCTGTAGCTGATATTGTTATTGGTGTTATGCCTCCTAAATATACTGATGTTGCTGATCGTTTTATTGATCAAGGTGCATTTATTGATTTATTAGGTATTGTTACTGCAGATGATGGTTATGGTAATGACAAGACTGATTCTATTTCAATTAGTTACCCTGAAGGATTTAATCCTTATTATCCAATGCCAGGTGAATATGAAATTGACTTAACTTTCACTCATCATATTCATTATGATGGCGTATTTCCAACGATTACATTAAATACTACAACATTTGATTTTGATGGATCTCTAAATGTATTATCTACTGACTGGGATTCAACTATCGCGGTTTATGATGATGTAACAAATCTTAAACTTACAACGATGAGTTGGGGTAGTTCAGGTGTTATTATTGAAGTTGATGGAAGCGGAAATGTTATTAGAACCGTAGACAGACATAATTGGGATTTAGTTGATGTTCTTGGTTTAAATACACCAGCAAATGCATCAGGTATGTTTGATGCTTGGTTAGCTGGTTTAACATTAGAAACTGACGGATTCGTTATTATTGTTGGTTACAAACTGGGTGATACATATACTGCTGCAAAAGCATTAGCATTCGGTGAACCAATTAGTTATGACATGACTCAAATTCCTGTATTCGATTATGATATCGTAACTGATACTTCATACTTATTAACAGTTGATGATTTAACTGCTCCAGTTTTAATGGTAGTTAATGACAATTATAAAATTTATGGTGACGATTTTGATTCAGTTAATGATGCAATCTTAGCAAATGTTGTTGCTTATGATTTCACTGATGATACAGATGATTTATCAATTTATGTATCTAATACTGGATTCTTAAGCTTAGGTACTCCTGGTACTTATACAGTTGAAGTTACAGTAGAAGACGTTTTTGGAAACACAGATATAGAATCATTTGATGTAGTTGTAGTGCTTCCAAAACCAACAACTGGCGCAGTTGCTGATCAAATTCAAGCTGCAATTGACAGTGGTGTTATTACTGAAGATGACGTTCAAGCTTTACTAGATGATCAAATGCTTACACAAGCAGAAGTTCAAGCTTTAATAGATGCAGCTATAGCAGCTATACCAGAACCTGAAACAGGTTGTGGATCATCAATTGCTAACGGATCACTAGTTATTTCTTTAATTAGTATTGTCGCTGTATTCGGCGGAGCATTCTTACTATTTAGAAAAAAATAAGATAATTAAAGCAATTTAATTTTGATGGATAAGTACCCGATAATTTTATCGGGTGCTTTGTCTATTAAAACGTAGTTTTAAACATTTTTTTAAAAACAGACTGAAAATAATTTTTCATATTCGAAAATATCGATTTTTACCTATAAACTACGTGAAAAACATTGTATAATTAAGATGTAATTTACTATTTCAAATACAAGTTTATTAAACAAAGAAAAGTGAGGTAATATAATGAAAAAATTTTTTGCAATGTTATTTATTGTGAGTTTAGCTTTTGGCATTGTCGCGTGTGGCGATGAAGAAGTTCCAATCGTTAACCCCACAAATACAGCATCTATATCTGGCATTAGTGATATATCCATTGATTTTGGTGTGACATTTGATGGATTAAATGGAGTAACTGCGTCTGATACTGTGGATGGAGATATCTCAAGTCAAGTGACAGTTTCTGGTTTTGTTAATACAAATACACCAGGAACATACACATTGACATATAAAGTCACGGGCAGTGACGGAAATGAAGTCACTGCAACTAGAAAAGTTACTGTTTTAAATGAGGATGGCGTGATACCAGAACCAACTGAGATTGTGATTATGCATGGTGCACCTTATGAAGTCGATCCTTTCCATACTAATTTCACAGGTATTGAACAAAACGCAAAACAAGCACTTCAAAGAGAAGTTGAAGAAAGATTGAATGTTACTGTAACCTATAAGCCTTATCCAGATAGTGCTGCATGGGGGCCTAGCCGTGTAACTGCAATCATTAATTCTTCCGTAGCTGGTGATCAGTTGGCAGATATTTATTGGACAACAAGCGATTGGATGCAACAACTTTCTGAAGCGGATGCTATTGTTTCTGTTGATCAATATATGAGTACATATGGAGCTAATATTCATTCAGATTACACAATGGTTGGATCATATAAGGATCATGTTTATGGATTTGGTCCTGACAACTTAACTGTTGATGTTGGTTTATATTACAATACAAGTTTAGTTACAAGTTTAGGTGTTGATAATCCAACTGAATTATTTTTGGATGGATTATGGACTTGGTCTAGATTTGAAGCATGGGCTACTCAAGTACAAACAGCTCTATCTGCCCAAGGTGAAGATTTCTATGCATTAGGTGGAGTTTTAAGTGATTATGTAGAATCAATGGTTCCGCTTAATGGTGGAAGCTTGATTAACAGAAATACACAAAGAGTTGCATTTGCACAAAATCCAGCACTTGAAACATATACTTTCTTATCAGATTTATGGACAAAGGGTTTATTTGAACCTGCTGGTCAATATGATTCTGGCTCACCATTATGGCAATCAGGTAAGGTTGCAATACATCCGGGTCATTTATGGTTTGTTAATGCTGATAACAGATGGGGTAATTTAACATTTGAATTAGGTTTTGTCCCTTATCCAAGATCAGATTCATTTACTGGAGAATATGTATCTCCAATATCTGGTGTTGCAATCTATAATGTCGCAAGTGGAATGACACCTGTAAAAGAAGCACTTGCTTTTCAAGTGTGGAATGAACTTCAAATGTGGAAAACTGAAGCAGAACTAAAAGATGATTTTGAATTATCTTTATTAACAAAATTTGATGATGAAATATTTGTTGAAGCTTATCTAGAAATTTACGACAAAGTATATTTAGAATTGATTAATGCAATGGGTATTAATCCATATACAGAATTTGGGTTTAGAAGAGTGATCAATGGAGCTATTAGAGATGGCATTGCAAGAACTGAAGTAGATCGCATTGCCCCCATTTATGAGGCCGCAATAATAGATTACTTTAACTAACTAAGTAGAAGCTGATCCCCCTTTCTCAAAAAGGGGGATTATCTCAAAAGGAGTGTTTTGTATTGAAAAAATTTCTAATCATCACCATATCAATTATACTGATTCTCGTGGTTTATGGGATTATTGATAGTATTGTTGTTCGTACAAAAAGTGATTATTTAGTATATAACACCGAAGTAGACACCGAAGTAGATCCAAACGATCTAGGTGATTATGATGCAACAGATTATTACAACTATATAGCAAATAAAGATTCAATCTATCCTGTTGGACAACAAATTTCAGTCCAAGCTTCTAATTATCTTTCAATTGAAGGAGATCAAGAAATTCTTGACTCTTATGAAGGAATTACAAATCCTTTGTTAACATTAGAAAGTGGATTAGTTACATGGGAAATTGACATTCCTGAAGAAGGTTTTTACAATATCCAAGTAGATTATTTCCCATATTCAGGAAAGAGTTCATCAATTGAACGTATCTTATATATCAATGGAGAAATTCCTTTTAGTGGAGCGAGTGATATCGTTTTTTATCGTTTATGGGGCACTGAAGATGAAATCAAACAAGATATTCATTTAAACGACATTAGAGCTAGTCAAGTAGAAAAACCATTTTGGACATCCGTTATGATTAAAGATTCGATTGGCTATGTTATTGAGCCTTATACCTTTTACTTTGAATCTGGTATTAACACTATTGCATTGGAATCTGTAAGGGAACCGCTGTTGATTAAACAAATCAATGTGGTGTCCATTCAGACACTAGAGAGCTATGAAGATATATCAAGTGAATATCAAAACTTAGGTTATGAAGTTGTTGATGGAATCTTAAATATTAATCAAGCTGAAGAAATTGCGTTCGCATCATCACCAACACTTTATCCTTTAAATGATAGAACATCACCATTAACAATGCCTAGTAATCCATCTTTAATTAAACTTAATACTATTGGTGGAGCCAATTGGAAGGTTTCCGGAGATCAAATCACTTGGGATTTTGATGTTGAAACAACAGGTTTGTATGCCATTAGTATGCGAGTAAAACAGAAATTGGCATCAGGAATGAACGTTAGTAGAAATATATATATTGATGGTGTTATTCCGTTTAAAGAAATGCAAAATTATCAATTTATGCAATCAAATGATTGGAGAATACAAACATTAGGCAATGAAGAAGATCCTTATTTATTCTATTTTGAAGCAGGAACACATCAATTAAGTTTAGAAGTGTCCTTAGGTGAATATGGTCCACTTATAGCCCAAATCCAAAATTCTATCAATCAATTAAATAAATTATATCGTGAAATATTGATCTATACAGGTCCAGAACCTGATCAATATCGCGATTATGAATTAGAAAAAAGAGTTCCTAATCTTGTTGCTAGATTAGATACTGAAAGAGAAAATCTTTCCAATATTAGAGCTAGAATTATTGAGATTGCAAACTCAAAGAGTGAGAAAACAGGTATTTTAGATACTGTTATCTTACAACTTGAAGGTTTTATTAAAAAGCCAAGAGAGATACATATAAATTTATCTACTTATAGTGCAAATATATCGTCTTTAGGAACTTTAGTTATTTTATTGAGTGAACAACCTTTAGAAGTCGATTATTATATTGTTCATAGCCTTGATGAAAAACTTCCTCAAAGTAAAGCATCTTGGTTTAGTCGTATGGTCTTTAATATAAGAGCATTTTTAGCAAGTTTTACCACTAACTACGCTGCAATTGGTCAAACATCCTTTACAGATGATAGAGAAACAATTGAAGTGTGGTTGTCTGTTGGTAAAGACCAAGCAAACATCTTAAGAAAACTAATTGATGAATCATTTACTCCTCAAACAGATATACAAGTAGACTTGAAGCTTGTTAATGGTGCTGTTTTACTACCAGCTACACTATCTGGAGAAGGTCCTGATATTGCGATGGGTGTAGGATATAATATTCCTGTTAATTATGCGATGAGAAATGCAGTTTATGATTTAACACAGTTTGATGACTTTGATGAAATCGCTGATCGTTTTATGGATAGTGGATTAGTTAGTTTCGAGTATCAAGGCGGTACATATGCACTTCCTGAACAACAAATATTTTTGATGATGTTCTATAGAACAGATATCTTTAATGAGTTGAATCTAACGGTTCCAAATACATGGGATGATGTTATTTCTTTGATTCCAGATTTGCAAAAGCATAATTTGGAGGTCTATTTACCTGTACCGATTACTCAAGGTGCTGTTGTGAATTTGCCACCAAATCCTATTTTTTCAACAATGTTCTATCAAAATGATGGGGAATTTTACATTAACGGTCAAACCGAAAGTGGATTTAATGAAGGCATGGGACCCGAAATATTTGAAAGATGGACTCAATTTTATACAGACTATTCCTTCCCTGTCGAAGCTAACTTTGTTAACCGGTTTAGATCTGGTCAAATGCCAATTGGCATTTCGTATTACAATGTATATAATACATTAAGTGTTTTCGCACCTGAAATAAGAGGTAAATGGAATTTTGTTGCAGTACCTGGTACTGAATATGAAGATGAATTTGGCATAACACAAATCAGAAGAGAAGCTGTATCATCAACTTCTGGTGTCATGATTATGGATCAATCAACTAAAAAGGATGCATCGTGGGATTATTTGAAGTGGTGGACAAGTACTGAAATTCAGGTACAATTTGGCCGCGAAATGGAAGGTATTTTAGGTGCAGCAGCTCGTTATCCAACTGCAAATGTTGAGGCACTAGGACAATTGCCATGGACTGTTAAAGAATATGAAAAATTATATGAGCAATGGCAATGGATCAAAGGTGTTCCAGAGATTCCAGGCAGTTATATGACTGGTAGACATTTAGATAATGCATTTAGATTGGTTATCGATGAAAGTTCAAATCCTAGAGAAACCATTTATGATTACGTTCAAGTCATCAATGATGAAATTACTAAAAAGCGTCGTGAGTTTGGGTTAGATTAGGGAGGAGGCATTATTGTGGAAGCAAAACTAAACATGAAAACAAAAAGAAAGTTTTTATGGAAAGAAATCAAGAAGAATAAGCACAATTACATACTAATGGCTCCATATGTCATCTTATTTATGACATTTACAATCGTTCCTGTATTTATGTCCTTGGGTATAAGTTTCACTTATTATAATCTTTTAGAAAGTCCTAGATTTATTGGACTAGATAATTATACAAATTTATTACTCAATGATGATGTCTTTGTCATAGCAATCAAAAATACATTAATTTTAGCAGTTGTTACAGGACCTGTCAGTTACATGCTTGCATTTGTTTTTGCTTGGTTGATTAATGAATTAAAGCCTAAATTAAGAGCATTTATGACTCTTATTTTCTATGCACCATCAATTTCTGGTAATGCATTTTTAATTTGGTTATTAATCTTTTCAGGTGATGTGCATGGGTATGCTAATGCATTTTTATTAAAGATGGGTATAGTTGATAATCCAATTTTATGGTTAAAAGATCCAACCTACATGCTAGGTGTTATTATCCTTGTTCAATTATGGCTAAGTTTGGGTGTAAGTTTTCTTGCATTTATTGCAGGTCTTCAAAGTGTTGATAAAACATTATATGAAGCTGGCGCTATAGATGGAATTAGAAATCGTTGGCAAGAATTATGGTTTATTACATTACCATCAATGAAACCACAATTATTATTTGGTGCTGTTATGCAAATTACAACATCTTTAGCAATAGCTGAAGTATCTATGCAGCTTGTGGGGTTCCCATCCATTCAATACGCTGGGCATACAATTGTTACCCATTTGATTGATTATGGTTCAACAAGATTCAATTTAGGTTACGCATCAGCAATTGCAACATTACTCTTCATTATTATGATGAGTGCGAATCTCTTTGTTCGCTCTATCTTGAGAAAGGTAGGTGAGTAAGATGCAACAGATTATTAAGCAAATAAAAAGTCGGAAATATCGTAAAACAAAAAGGTTAAACCGCTCTAGAACTGGGGATATTACACTGTTTCTCATTTTAGCATTATTTGGTGTTTTTAGTGCATTTCCACTCATAATGACAGCATCTAATGCATTCAAACCTTTAGATGAATTATTCTTATTCCCACCAAGATTATTACCAAGAAATATCACATTTGATAATTTTAGAGACTTATCTGAATTAATTAGTAATTCATGGATACCATTTAGCAGATATTTCTTTAATACAATTATGATTACTGTTTTAGGAACTGTAGGACACGTTTTAATCGCTTCAATGTGCGCGTATCCACTAGCTAAGTATAAATTTCCTGGAAGAAATTTGATATTTACATTAGTTGTTTATTCATTAATGTTTGCGCCACAAGTAACTGCTACACCTAATTATATTATTGTTTCAAGGCTAGGACTTGTTGATAATCCAGCAGCAATCATATTGCCAGCTATCGCATCTAGTCTAGGGCTATATTTAATGAAACAGTTCATGCAGCAAATTCCAGATGAGCTAATTGATTGCGCTAAAATAGATGGTGCAAGTGAGTACCGGATTTTCTTTCAAATTGTCATGCCTTTGGTCAAACCTGCGTGGTTAACATTGATTATCTTATTGTTCCAAAGATTATGGATTACTGATGGAGGATCATTTATATTTAGTGAAGAATTGAAACCAGTAAGTTATGCCTTGAGGCAAATTGCACAAGGCACGATAGAACGTGCAGGTACGATTGCTGCAGTTTCATTTATTATGATGATTGTTCCAGTAACATTCTTTATCTTCTCACAAGCAAAGATTGTCGAAACATTCAGTCATTCTGGTATGAAATAGGAGGGTTGACACATGAAAATTTTCATAATTATTTCCATGTTATTCAGTTTGCCTATTCAACTGTCTGTGGTTCGCTATAATTACTCATATTATGGAGAGATGATACATTCAGCTCCTGGTATGAATTTTGCCACGTACTATAATCAGAGTACTTTAGGTGTCGTTCTATCTTCCCCAGAGGATATTATAGTATATGAAGATATCATTTATATGGTGGACTCTAAAGCAAATAGTTTAGTCGTTGTCGATGAAAATTTTGACCTTGTAAACTCATATACAAATTTCCAATTGAGTGCTTCCTATATTCAAAAATTAATGGATGAAGGAATCACTGAATTTGTTGATGAGACAATGAATGCACCTTATGGTATTGAGGTTAAAGACAATGGTATTTATATTGCTGATAGCGGAAATTATAGAATCATTAAATTAAATCACAATTTTGAAGTTGTCGATGTTTTTAGTGATATAAATGATGCAACTTTCGACGAAATCAATTTTGAACCAAGAAAAATAACAGTTGATAATTCTGAACGTATGTATGTTGTAGCTAGAAATGTCTATGAAGGTATCATCGAATTGGCTTCAGATGGAGACTTCAATAGATTTACTGGTGTGAATCCGGTGTCTTTGAATCCTCTTGAAATTTTCCAAAGATCTTTAATGACAGAAGCACAATTAGCTCAGCTTCAATTATATTTACCAACTGAATATACGAATTTAGTGATGAATGAAGAAAATTTCATTTATGCAACATCTAAACCTTCAGAGGAAGATGCTAGAAATACAATTCAATTGATAAGCCCTAAAGGTGTTGATGTTTTGAAGAAAAATGGATATCAACCACCGATGGGTGATATACAATATGTTGAAGGAATGAATAATTACGTTATTGATGGACCATCAAGTTTAGTTGATATTGCATATACTGATTATGGAATATATACAGTGTTGGATCAAAAACGATCAAGATTATTCACCTATGATAATGAAGGTCATTTATTATATATCAATGGTGATGAGGGTGCACAAAGCGACAAGTTTTCAGAAGGTGTATCTATTGCATATTTAAAAGATAGATTGCTTGTTTTAGATCGTAAATCAAGAACAGTTGTTGTTTATCAATTGACTGATTTTGGCATGAAGGTTAATGAAGCAACGATGTATCACTCAAAAGGAGAGTTTTTAAAAGCTGCAGAAATATGGGAAGAAGTATTACTTTTAAATACGAATTATGAAATTGCCTATAATGGTATAGGTAAATACTATTTAAGAGAAGGCGATTATCAAACAGCTTTAGAATATTTTAATTTAGGTCATGATAAATATTATTATTCTAAGGCCTATAAGAGTTATCGAAATGACCTTATTAAGGCAAATTTCGGGTATATTATTTTGGGTATTGGTCTTGTTGGCGGTGTTGTGATTGGTCTAAAAATTCGCAAAACCTACAAAAAAGGAGGTACGATTATGTATGAAGACTAAACTAAAGAATTTTTGGTTTAATTATATCGTATTTCCTAAATATATTTTATTTCATCCATTTGATGGATTTGATGAATTTAAAAGGTATAAAAAAGGTAAGTTAAGTGTTGCTGTTGTTTTTATTGCGCTATACGCATTATTTAGAATTTTCACATATCAAAACGAGGGGTTTTTAGTTAATGATCGTAACCCACTCATGCTCAATAGTTTACAGGAAATTTTTTCTGTTATTTTACTATTGATTTTATTTACAGTTGGTAATTGGAGTGTTACGACACTTATGGAGGGTAAGGGTAAATATAAAGAGATTGTTATGGTTACTGGATACGCTCTATTTCCTTTACTAATCATTGGATTTCCAAGTGTTATTCTTTCTAATTATTTAGTATTAGAAGAAATGGCATTTTATCGACTCTTGATCGGAATGAGTTATTTTGCTGCCGGATGGATGTTATTTATGGGTATCTTAAATATTCATCAATATGGATTGGGAAAAACAATTGTAGCATTTATTGCAACTGTCGTTGCGATGAGTGTCATGATGTTTTTCGGTTTATTGTTCTTTGATTTAATTCAACAATTTATCGCGTTTATTGCGTCGATTTATGAAGAATTAAATCTTAGATATTAGGAGGGGTGACGATGAACTTAAAAAAAATTATCATCATTACCTTAATTTTGGGTGCTTTATCGTTATACATTTTTGCATTTAACATGAAAGCATCAGAATCTCTTAATTACCAGTTACTTAACTATGATGCGAGTGAGTTTACTGAAGCAAATGAGCTTACTAATACAGAAAAATTAGTTGCATCCAATGATGATTTTGAATTGTATATTGATGAAACAACATCATATTTCAAAGTTCTTGATTTAAGAAATGGAGAAATTTACGCTTCTAATCCTAGTGTTGAAGATCCCTGGGCTGCAGATCCTACAAAATTATTAACACCTTCAGCTGTTGAAAAACAGAAATCAACACTTGAGATTCAATACTTTAACAAATCGGGATCTTTGGCAACAATTAATAATTACGGATTAAGTATTTATCACCCAGAGAGCATCTTGAATGATAAAGGTGACCGCACTTTTTCTATTAAGTATATCGAAGATGGTGTTCAAATTAAATACGCAATCGAAGACTTGGAAATTGATTATCTGTACTTTCCTAAATATTTGCCCAAAGATGTCTTTGAGGCATTTGATCAATTCGATGTATTAAGTCGTATTGCTTATACGGGTTACAATGAAAATACAGAATTATATGAACTTGTTCAATATGAAAGTATGAGCCGTCTAGTTAAAAAAAGATTATACCAAGTTTTTTATGAGGAGATGGAGTATACAAGAGAAAGATCAATTGAAGAAAATATGCTGTATGGATATTTCGAGCAATTTGAGAAAGTAAGATTTGAAATCGCTATCGAATTGAAGTTAACAGATGAAGGATTAAAGACTACTATTATTCGTGACTCTATTGTTGAACCTGAAAATGTTAAAATCGCTAAAATTTCACTGTATCCACTTTTTGGTACTGCAATTTCTGAAATTGCAGGTGTTGAAACTGAAGGGTATATTGTATTACCTGATGGCAGTGGTGCTATTATTGAATTTAATAATGGTAAATATTTCCAAAATGCCTACAATAAACGCTTATATAGTAAAGATATTGCACTTTTACCATTTGAAATGAGTGAACAGCAACAAAAAATAACCATGCCAGTTTATGGAATGATTAAAGAAAATGGAGGGTTTGCTGCAATCATAACTGAAGGAGATGCAATGGCGTGGATTACTGCCGATGTTTCTGGAAGAATTGATTCATATAATAAAGTGTTTACTCAATTTTCAATGAGAGAAGTTGAATCGGTTATTATTGGATCTGGATTTAATCGTTATGGTGTGGATTTATGGACACAAGATATTGTTAACTCAGACTTTACTGTTTTATATCATTTCTTAGAGGGAAGTGATAATAATTATGCAGGAGTTGCTAAAGCATACAAAAAATATTTGATTGACTCATTTGGATTTGAAGACCAAGATCAAACGAATAGTACAGTATTAACTACTGAGTTTATCGGAGCATATGATCGTAAAGAATTTTTCTTAGGTATACCTTATCATACAGTTGAATCAATGACAACTTTTGATCAAGCAGAGGAAATCATCTCACAACTTCATGATAGAGATATCGATTTAATGAATGTTGTTTATCAAGGTACAATAAATGGTGGCCTTGCTCAAAGTCTAAATGATCGCGTAAACTTTGAGAAAGTATTGGGTGGAAAAAAAGGATATAACGATTTAAAAGAAGCACTTGATCTATTGGGTATTGATGTATATCAAGTAATCAATTTGATGACTGCTAAAGAGTACAATAAAGCATTCGACCAATTTAGATATACTGCAAGTAGAATCAATGGGGATCATTCTCTTATGTTTAACTATCATTACCCATCAAAACTACCATATTCAGAAACACCATATGAACATAGTAAGGATGCATATGTCATAAATCCGCTATACTATGAAACAATTTTTAATAAACTAAACAAAGATTATGCATTTGATCATTTAGCATTTTCATATTTTGGATCAATGATTGCTGGTAGTTATCATGAAAATCAAATCATCTATAAACAAGATGCTATTGATTATCAAGTTAAATTGTTAGATGAAGTCGAACAAAGTATGATGTTTATCAATCCTTTAAGTTATGCTTTTAGCTACGCTAAATATATTATAGATTTGCCTGTTGAAGCGACGCTTTATTCGATTATTGATTATCAAATACCTTTACTACAACTGGTTTTGTCTGAGTACGTAGATTATACAAGCAATAGTTTGAACTTGCCTAATGATAGAAGTGTTGACTATCAATTTTTAAAGTTAATTGAAACTGGATCAAATATCAAATACACACTAACATATGATGATTCTAGAGAATTACTCAACACGGAATATAACTATTTTATGTCCACACACTATGAAAACTGGTTGGATATTATAGAAGCTCAAGTTAAAGAACTTGATCAACTAGGAATACATCAAGGATATTTAGTCAATCATGAAAGAGTAGCAAATAACGTTTATCGCGTTACCTATTCTAATGGATTAAAAGTGATAATCAATTATAACTTATCACCAGTTATCGTTGATTCAATCACAGTCCCTAGTGTTGGCTATATTGTAGAGGAGGTTTAACATGGATCAAACGAAGAAAAAACAAAGTTTCATGTCAAAGCTTCCTAAAATAGAAATGTCATACAAAAAACAGAGACTATTCTGGGCATTTATCTTTCTTTTACCTTGGATGGTTGGCATCTCTTTACTATTTTTAGTTCCATTTATTGAATCTTTGAGATATAGTTTTTATGAATTAACCCCAAGAGCTGGAGAAATTGTAAAAGAATTTATTGCTTTTGATAATTATACCTATGCATTAAATACGCAGGTTACAGCATCTTCAAGCTTTAGAGTAGAACTTTTAAATACCACGACAAATGTAATCATTAATTTACCAGTTCTATTGATTTTCAGTTTGTTTATTGCTGTTATTCTTAATATGAAATTTAAAGGAAGAGCAATTGTTCGTGCGATTTTCTTTGTTCCTGTAATTTTGAATTCTGCTGCAGTTATATCGGCTGTTGGTGGAGGGGAAGCAATCAATGCTATTTTGCAACAACAAGGCATCAATCAAATTTTCGATTTGGAATTCTATTTGCTACAAACAGGGATGACTCCTTTACTAATTGGCTTCATTGTAGGATTGATCTCTAGAATATATGACATCTTAGCATTAGCTGGTGTTCCAATATTGCTATTTTTAGCAAGCATTCAATCAATTCCCAAACACTTATATGAAGCCGCTAAAATTGAAGGGGCAACATCTTATGAAATGTTTTGGTTAATTACACTTCCAAATGTTACACCACATATCATTACAGTGACAGTTTATGCCCTTGTTGACACATTCTTGACATCTTCAGTATCAACAATTATTAGTGATGAACTCAATCATCAAAATTGGGGATTGTCATCTGCAATGGCATGGATTTATGTCGCAACGATTATACTTATTTTTATAGTTTTAGGCGTCATTGCCAAAATCTTTAAGATAGGAGAGTCGCATTATGAAAATTAATATATTTAAACAGTTAAAGACCTCTTATCACAATCTTATTAAAGAAGTAAAAGACCCAAAGAAAAATGCTAAAAGACAAAGAAAATTTAAAGAACTATCTTTAGTCATTGTTAGAGGTATTCTACTTGGTGGGCTATGCTTTGTCATTTTATTTCCAACACTACAACAGATTTTAATGGCACTTCGTGCACCTGCTGATGTAAATAATCCATCAGTAATATGGATCCCAGAACACTGGAGTTTAATGAATCTTAAGATTTCAGTTATTGTTTTGGATTATTGGAGAGCCTTATTCAATACCTTTAAGGTTAGTAGTATTTCAATGCTCTTGCAACTTGCATCAACAGCACTTGCAGGATATGCATTTAGTAGACTTAGATTTAAAGGAAGCAACATCTTATTTTTCTTAGTTATTTTAACAATTATTATCCCACCTCAAGCATTATCATTATCTCAATTCTTATATTTTAGAGAATTAGGATTAATTGGTAAGGAAGGATCCATCTATTTAATGAGTGGACTTGGTATGGGTATTCGTAGCGGAATCTTTATCTACATTTTTAGAAGCTTCTTTAGAGGTTTACCACAAGAATTAGAAGATTCTGCGATGATTGATGGTGCTAGCGTTTTTAGAACATTTAGAAGTATCATGTTACCCAATGCAAGAGGCGCTTTAGTTACAGTTGGATTATTCGCATTTGTTTGGCAGTGGAATGATGCATATTATGTTAAAATTTTTGAAGTCAGTACAGCAGAATTTCCATTGTTAACGATGAGATTGATCAATGCAGCAGATAATATGTATGCAGCATTGTTCTATACTGGTGGTTTGAACTTAGTTGGTCAAGATGTATGGGAAAATCCTGTTTTCTTAGCACTGATATCTAATGTTTCTGCATTACTGATGATGTTACCACTTCTTATTATGTATTTATTTGTTCAAAAACAATTTGTTGAATCTATTGAAAGAACAGGTATTGTTGGATAGCCTGGAGGCATATCATGTTTTATGAAAAAAAGATTATCCAAAAAATCAATACGATTGCGGACTGGATTATTCGTTTTGTTATGATTAATATCATAGTTATTACGTTATCCATACCTTTAATTACGCTATATCCAGCAATGTCTGCAGGATATAATCTTTTCCATGATTATGCTAAACAGGATGAAGTTAAGTTATTTAGTGGTTATTTTGGACACTTAAAAGAACATTTTCTTAAAAAACTACTCTTAGGTATTATCTTATCAATCATACTATATTTAGGATATACGAATGTTACATACTATGTAAGGATATTGGATGAAAATAGTAATTGGTTCTATTTAACAGGTTATTATGTTACAAGCGCATTCTTGGCATTATCAATTGTCATCACATTATTATCCGTGACTACGATAAAGGTTTTTCCTGATGCGAAAATCTTTGTCTTATTAAAACTATCATTTTTCCTCATAGGTAAATTTTTCTTAAGAACATTGTTACTTGTTATTGTTACAGTTTTACCATTTGCGATGTTATTGCTCCCAGTAACAACCTTTATCTTTGTCTTTGCTGGTATTTCAATACCGTTATTTTTAAATGTTATTATTACAAAACCTATTGTCTTGTATTTAGAGAAACTTGGTGAAAAAAATGATTAAAGTGGGATTAGAAAGATTAGAAGAATACTTATATTTATTTGAAGGCAAACGCGTTGGTTTGATTACGAATCCAACTGGTGTGACAAAAGATTTTGTTACTACAATAGATATATTGAAAGAGAAGACAAATCTAGTTGCTTTATTTTCACCAGAACACGGTGTTCGAGGTGATTTGCAAGCCGGTATTCATCTGAACGATTATCGAGATTCGGAAACTGGGTGTTTTGTATATTCGCTTTTTGGCGAAAACAAAAAGCCAACGAAAGAAATGATGGATACAATTGATGTTTTGTGTTTTGATATTCAAGATGTAGGAGCAAGATTTTATACCTTCATATATACACTTGCATATGCGATGATGTCTGCTAAAGAAAACGACAAAACTTTTGTGGTTTTCGATAGACCAAATCCTGTTGGTGGTATTGAAGTTGAAGGCAATATTTTGGATATAAAATACCGTTCTTTTGTTGGTTATTATCCATTAGTTCAACGATACGGACTAACAATTGGTGAGCTTGCTTTGCTCTATAATACTGAATATGAAATCAATTGTAATCTGCATATTGTCAAAATGGACGGCTGGCACCGATCGATGGATTACCAAGATGTAGAACGTCCTTGGATAATGCCCTCACCAAATATCCCACAACCAGAAACAACATATAGTTATTTGGCTACATGCTATTTTGAAGGAACCAATTTATCAGAAGGAAGAGGCACAACAAAGCCGTTTTCGATTTTTGGTGCTCCTTGGTTTAATGCAGGTAAAGTTATTGAAGCTTTGAAATTAAAAAACTTGTTAGGTGTTGAATTTAGAAAGCTCTACTTCACACCTACATTTAGTAAGCATAAAGATACATTGTGCCAAGGAATTGAATTATTTATTACAGATAAGAAAAGATTTAAACCAATTGAAACCGGAATGACACTTCTTTATTTGATTAGAAAATTGCATCATGAATTTGAGTTTCTACCTCCTTATACGAAGGGGTCAAATCAGATGATTGATTTATTGACTGGTGATGATATTGTCCGAACCAATCGATTAGATCTACAAGACTTACTTAAAAAAATAAACATAGATTCAGAAGCTTTCAAAAATATGAAAGTGAGGTACCATCTCTATGATTAAATATGATATAAACCAAATGACACTGGATCAAAAAATTGGTCAGCTCTTTATGTTTGGTTTTGATGCAACTGAAATTAATGAACATGCGATAAAACTCATCAAGGATTATAAAGCGGGTAATGTAATTCTATTCACAAGAAATGTTAAATCATCAAAACAGCTTTTCGAGTTAAATTTGAATCTGCAAAAACTAGCAAAAGAGTCTATAGGTATCCCTTTATTTATCGGAATTGATCAAGAAGGTGGTATGGTCACACGAATTCATCAAGGATCAACGTTTTTTCCTGGTGCAATGACAATTGCTGCAAGTAACCAACTTGAAAATGCTTATTGGGTAGGGAAAATGATGGGATTAGAATTGAAGCATTTAGGTGTTAATATGAATTTTGCACCTGTGCTTGATGTAAACAACAATCCTAAAAATCCAGTTATTGGTGTGAGAAGTTTTTCTGATAACCCACAAATAGTCGCCGACTATGGTGTAGCTTTTATTGAAGGATTACAAGAAAATATCATTGCAACTGGTAAACATTTTCCTGGACATGGCGATACACAGGTTGATTCACATTTAGCATTACCCAGAGTTTCATATCAAATGAATAGATTGAATAAAATCGAACTTGTACCTTTTAAAAAGGCAATTTATGGTGGCATAAAGGCTATCATGAGTTCTCATATTGATTTTCCTGCGCTAACTGAAGACGGATTACCCACAACACTATCTAAAAAGTGTTTAACTGATTTTTTGCGAAAAGAATTAGATTTCAATGGTTTAATAGTTACTGATGGTATGCAAATGAAAGCTATTCAGGATAACTATACGACAATTGGTGCATCAGTTATGGCAATTAATGCTGGAGCTAATATTGTGATGGTATGTCATTCAGAAGAACTGCAAATAGGAGCAATCAAAAGGGTAAAAGAAGCGGTTTTAAATAATGAAATACCCATTGAATTAATTAATGAAAGAGTAGAACGCGTATTAAAATACAAATCAGAATTAAATAACTTAGATTTAACAATATCATATGAAAATGTAAAAGATTTGATTGAAAATCAGATGACAAAGAATGTTTCCTACCAAATTGTTAAACAAGCTGCAACGCTTGTTAAGGGTAAATCTCTAAAATTAGGTAAACATGCATTATTTGTTGGTGTTTTACCAAAAGCAACGACAATCGCGGATGAAGCAGATGGAAAGCATAGCATCATCAAGCAAATCAATAACGAATTACGAAACCTAAATACAATGGTTTCATCTATTGATCCTTCAAGTGAAGAAATCAAAGAGATTATTAAGACATCTAAAAAATACAAGCAAATCATTCTAACAACCTATAATGCAAATATCTATCAATCTCAAATTGACTTAATCAATCAACTTGCACATGAAAATATTGAATTACACATTGTAGCAATGAGAAATCCATATGACTTATTCTTCACAAAAGAAATTCAAAACTTTGTTTGTTTATATGAATACACTCCAAATTCAATTAGAGTATTAATAGATTATTTGAAAGGAGATGTTTCCCTAGATGGGAAACTACCTGTTCACTATGAATAAATATATTATTGGAATTGACGGTGGAGGAACAAAAACATTAGGTGTGCTATTTGATATTCACGGTCAGGAACTTAAACGAGTGGAAAATGACTTTTCTAATTTCAGTATGGGAGAAAAAGAAGCAAAACACCATATTGAAAAAACGATTAGTGAGCTTGCTAATGGCCTTGATGAGCCGAGAGATCTATACATTCAAATGGGAATTGCTGGTGTATCAAAATTAACAGATATTAAATGTTACGAAGAAAAACTTGGGCAGATGTATCATGCTAGAGTCAGTTTGGATTCAGATGCACTAATTGCATTATATGCTGTTAAGAGACACAGGAATGTCAATGTCATCATTGTCATTGGAGGTACAGGAAGTGTTTTAATGATTGGTGAAGATGATAATGCTCAGATTATTGGTGGCTTTGGTCATTTATTAGGAGATGAGGGATCAGCTTATCACTTAGTCATTTCAACATTTAAAATGATTATTGATGATCGCGAAAGTGGACGTCCAGATAAAGATTTAACACGGAAAATTCTTGATAAGATTAAAGCTAAAAATGATCAAGAGATAAAAAACTTTGTTTACAATGAAAATAAGAATACTATTGCAAATCTATCAATGTTTATCGCTGAATGTGCTAAAAAAAATGATAAAGATGCAATCTATTTATTAAAAAAAGAAGGAAAATATTTGGCAAAACAAACAATCAATGCTTACAAGAAATTTATACATAAAGACAATGTGATTGTTGCTCTTAGAGGAGGATTTCTCCTAAAAGCTCCCTATGTAAAAGACACATTGATGAATGATTTAGAAAAGCATTTAGAAAACTATCAAATTGATGATAATCCTGCAGAACCTGTAATTGGAGCATATTATTTAGGTTATGTGAAACTTTTAAAGAGGTGGGAAAATGATTGATATAAGTAAAATAAGCACCGAAGATAGAAATAAGAACACTAAAAACATTGATATAGTTTCAACAGAAGAAATGTTAAGACTATTAAACATTGAGGATAAAAAAGTTCCTTCAGCTGTTGAAAAAGCAATACCTCAGATTGCAGCGGTCGTCGATATTGTGACTGAAGCTTTTGCTCAAGGAGGTAGGTTATTTTATATTGGTGCTGGAACGAGTGGTAGACTTGGTGTTTTAGATGCGAGTGAATGTCCCCCAACTTTTGGTGTACCCAATGATTTGGTTATTGGAATTATTGCTGGAGGAGATATGGCACTTAGGACTTCAAGCGAAGGCGTAGAAGACTCAAAGGAAGCAGCAATACACGATTTAAAAGAATATCAATTGAATAAAAAAGATATTGTTGTAGGGATTGCTGCAAGTGGCCGTACACCGTATGTAATGAGTGCACTTGAATATGCAAATAGTCTTGAATGTGAAACAGCATGTATTACGACAAGTGCTGATTCAGAGATAGCTAAAGTAGCGAAGCACCCAATTGAAGCGATTACAGGTGCTGAACCAATTACTGGCTCAACAAGAATGAAATCAGGAACTGCTCAAAAACTTGTTTTAAATATGATTACAACATCATCCATGGTGAAAATTGGTAAAGTTTATGAAAATCTTATGATTGATGTTCAGATGTCTAATGATAAGTTAGTTTCCAGAGCACAAAAAATTGTGATGGAAATCACAGGAGTATCAAAAGAAGTTGCGATGCATTATTTAAATAAATATAATTCAGTAAAATTTGCGATTTTTGCAATCATGTCAAAAATTGAAGATAAAGAAAAAATTGCAGAATTACTAGATGCACATCACGGGAATATAAGAGAATCATTAAAAGCTCATAAATAGCAAAGGAAAATATAAAGGTAAATTATGAAGATAATCGTATGCAAAAATTATGATGAAGTTTCAAAAAGAGCAGCATCCATTGTAATCGGATACTTAAAAGCTAATCCACAATTGAAAATAGGATTAGCAACAGGTTCTTCTCCATTGGGACTTTATAAAAATTTAATTAAAGCCTATCAAAACAAGGAAATATCATTTAAAGAAGTGAATTCTTATAATTTAGATGAGTATATTGGTATCGATCAATCTCACCCTCAGAGTTACTACTCATTTATGTATGAACACTTTTTTAAGTATGTTGATATGGTAAAAGAAAACATTCATATTCCTGATAATAATCTTGATAGAATAGATGAAATAGCTGACGATTATAATCTCATGTTACATCATAATCAAATGGATATACAAATCTTAGGTATTGGTAGCAATGGACATATAGGATTTAATGAACCGGGAACACCTTTAGACAGTGAAACATTTATTGTAACACTTGACGAACAAACAAGAATAGATAATTCAAGATTTTTCAATAATATTGATGAAGTTCCTCGATATGCTATAACGATGGGTATCAAAAATATTATGTATTCAAAAAAGATTTTATTGATTGCTTCAGGTCAAGAAAAAGCAGAAGTAGTTTCTCGCATGATTAAAGGAAAAATTACAAATAAACTACCCGCATCCATCCTTCAGCTTCATTCGGATTGCACAATCATTTTAGATGAAGAAGCTGCATCAAAATTATTATAAGATATCAGCACCATTTTAAGATTTATGATATAATACTTTGTGAGGTGTAATTATATGGCATGGAGTAATGAAACGTATCTAATTGGTGAAAAAGTTAAGGTTGAAAATGAAAAGGGTTTTGGTGTCATTACACGTATTGACACTGAACGTGGTTTAATCTATGTTCTCTATAAGAGAATGAGAGAAGAAGCATATCCTTATCCAGAAGCACTCGATCAAGGAAAATTGAAACCAGAGGTTACAAAAAAATAAACACTTTTGTGTTTCTTTTTTTAACAAAATATGTTGCATAAATTTGTTAAATTTTGGAAAAACTTTTTCATCATAATTTGGGAAATCATAAAGAGTATGAAATCAGTCAGAGGTTTGATTTCATTATTTATAGCTTATATGATCTTTCATGGTTGGGCACTTATCTTTTTTGTTATAGGTTTCTTATCAGGAAATGCTTGGTTAATAGCAGTGGGAGGTGCTGTAATGCTTTTTTGGTTTGGACCGGGAACACCTGTTATTCCGCTTATTATTGTTACTGCGCTGTTTATACAAAGATATATATTAATGGATCAATCCAATAAAATAGCAATTAAAGATAAATGGGAAGAGTTAAATAAAAAAAATAACTGAATATTTAAACGCTATCCACTATATTCTATCTCAAAAAACTATTGAGATTTCAAGGAGTTTTAAGCAGATTCTTCTGGTTACATCTTGACTTAATTATAACACTAGGACTTCAAACTTATAAATAATGATATGTAGATAGGTATTACCTAAATCTACACTACATATTATACGAGGAGTTGGTTATATGAATTATTTATGGGGATCATTAATCATATTTATAGGATTGTTTTTTCTCATTAGTGCATTTATGAAGAGTGAGTTCATTATTTATAAACTTTTGACAGCAAGATCGAGATTATTATGGAAAGATAATGTACATAATTTCTATAAAGTTATTGGTGCCATGTTAATTGTTTTTGGTATCCTGTTTATGTTGAATATCATCAAGTGATTTTTAGATATCGATAGTGTTTTTTGAACTTATCATCAGAGTTTTCTCGAATCTTAAGGAAATTATATATTACAGTATTGATTCGTGTTAAAATATATATTGTTATCAACGATATAAGGAGGATTTTTTTATGTTATTCGATTCCATTACAATTAAAGATTTAAAAATTAAAAATAGAGCAGTAATGCCACCTATGTGTATGTATAGTGCTAATGAAGAAGGATTTGTTAATGATTTTCATATTGTTCATTATGGATCCAGAGCAATTGGTGGTGTCGGACTAATTATTCAAGAAGCAACCGCAGTTCTACCTGATGGAAGAATTTCAGTCAATGATTTAGGTATTTGGAGTGATAAACATATTCCTGGCTTGAAGCACATTGTTGATACCATTCACCAAAACGGTGCTGTAGCAGGTATTCAAATCAATCATGCAGGTCGTAAAGCAAAAGTTGAAAATCCTATTGGACCATCAGCAATCACATATAGTGAAGATTACAAGACACCGAAAGAAATGACTATAAATGATATCAAGGAAGTTGTAGAAGCGTTCAAACAAGCAGCTAGACGTGCTGATGAAGCAGGTTATGATGTTTTAGAGATTCATGGAGCCCATGGATATTTAATTTTTGAATTTTTATCTCCAATCTCTAATTTAAGAACAGATAAATATGAAGATGGAAAAGTATTTTTAAAAGAAGTTGTAGAAGCTATTTCAAGTGTTTGGCCAAAAAATAAGGTCTTAGCACTCAGAGTTTCAGCTTATGAATATGTCGAAGGTGGAGCTACTCCTGAGTCTATTGCAGAAGCAATCAACTATGTTAAGGATTTAGGAATTGATTTAATCGATGTAAGTTCAGGTGGCAATATTTTAGTTAAGATTAAAGCTTATCCTGGATATCAATTAGAATTGGCTAGACAAATCAAAGAAATGACTTCATTACCTGTCATTGGTGGTGGTTTAATATCCGATCTAGTTTTAGCAACTCATGCAATAGGTGCGGGAAAATGTGATATGGTTTACTTTGGAAGAGTACTTTTAAGAGAACCGTATCTATTTATTAACCATGCAAAAGATGTTGGGAATGAAATTCCGTTTCCTGAACCATATATAAGAGGTAAAAAATGAAGGTCTTAATGCATATGTGCTGTGCTCCTTGTGCAGTGTATCCAGTTTCAGTCTTAAAAGAAAAAGGGATAGAACTTGATGGATTATATTATAATCCCAATATTCATCCCTATGATGAGTTCATTAAAAGAGAAGAAAGTGTTGAAAAACTTGCTGCTAAGGAAGGATTTATGGTTCATTACCTTCCTGATTTTGAAGAGGACTTATGGAAAGCAATAGCTGATAAGGATAGCCATAGATGCAATATGTGTTATGATATGAGACTTAAAAAAGCTTTTGAGTTTGCAAAAGAAAAGGGTTATGATGCAGTAACCACATCTTTATTGGTAAGTCCATATCAACAGCATGAATTGATTATAGAAATAGCAAAAAAATATGCGAAGAAATTCGATATTCCATTTTATTATGAGGATTTTAGAGTGGGATTTAGAGAAGGGCAAAGGAAAGCTAAGGAATTCGGGTTATATTGTCAAAGATATTGTGGGTGTGTTTTATCACTTAAGGAAAGAATAGAAGAGATTAAGCAAATATTATGAATCTATTAAATAATGATTATTCATTATTTAAACAACTCAATAAGAATAATAAAAAGGTTTGAAATTTCAATAGTTAAATTTATCATAAAGAATATTCATTTTATTGATAACATTTCTAAAAAAATGATATATAATCATGCTATGAAGTTTTTAATTGGAGGTGCCAATCATGAAAAAACTCTTAATGATTTTAGTTTTTGCTTTTTTATTTGTTGGGTGTGCTAACACGCATACAGTAACCGTTACTTATGAGCCTAACGGAGGCTCAATTTTGAACATGACATCAACGGTGAATTCAAACTCTCCTCAATGGTATCCTCTTACTCCAAATAAGTTAAATTCATACTTTGTCAATTGGTATCTAGATTCTGAATTTTCAGTACTATATAGTCCTGATGCTTTATTAGAAAATGATGAAATAACATTGTATGCGAAATATATTGAAGTAGATCAAGAAGATTTCTATTTGGTAGCTTTTGTGGCTGTGGGAGGAACATTCACGCCCAATCAATTAATTCCTTCAGGAGGATTACTTGTTGCGCCATCAATACCAATTATAGAAGGATATACATTTTTATATTGGGAATACGTAAATAGTATGAGTAATAAACAAGGAGAGGTGAATTTCTTGGAGCCTATTACTGAACATTTAACACTTGAAGCGATTTATTCAACTAATAATAGTTATAAAACAAGTTAATACTATCTACTAAAGCATCTGAATAGTAAAATTATTGGGGTGTTTTTTTTATTTTTAATGATTTTAATTTAGTTAGATAGTGTATTCGTGACTATGAATTTTTATTGGAAATTACTTTCAGGTTTTTGGTTGCACATTGGCACTAATTATATTACAATATAACTATCATGATTCTAATGAGGAAAATATGAAACTTATAGCACACAGAGGATTTCCTAAAAAAGCACCAGAAAACACCATCCCTTCATTTCAACTTGCATCACAAAGTAAATTTCATTTTGGTATTGAATGTGATATTCATCAAACTAAAGACGATGTTTTCGTCGTTTTTCATGATAATGATCTAAACAGGTTGATGAAATCACCTTTGACAATTTCTGAATTGACCTATGAAGAACTTCAAGAGTTTTCATTTAAATCGGGAAGGAATATAAAAAAGTATCCAGATTTAAAAGTACCTATGCTATCTGAATTTCTAGGTATTTGTGCATCATCCAAAAAGACTGCATTTATTGAAATTAAACATTTAAATGACATTACTCAAGCTATATCTTTACTCACCCTCATCGAAAGTTACCCTAAATTAAAAGCTGTGATTATCTCATTTGATATCAACTACTTAAAGTTTATTAGAGCTCTTTCTGATATCACTTTGCAGCTTTTGACAGACAAAATCAATGATGATATTATTTATGATAGTAGAGCAAATCATCTTGATTTATCTTTGGATAAAAAGATATTAACTAAAGATGTTGTAAAAAGACTTAAAAAAGAAGGATTTAAAATCGGTGTCTGGACAGTTGATGATTTTAGACACGCTGAATTATATAAGAAAATGGGCGTTCACTATTTAACGTCAGATAAACTATAGAATAGAGGAAATTGTTATGAAAATATCAGTAGGTGGCATGATAGCTTCTGGAAAATCAACGTTAGTTAAAAGACTAGGAGACGCTTTAGATTTACCTGTGATGGAAGAGTTCGAAAAAGATGACGAGGTGTTCAATACGCTATTAAAATGGCTCTATGAACAGAAATCAAACGTTGAAATGCTTCTTCAAATTTACTTTATCCACAATCATTGGTTGAATCAACAAAAATATGCAGGAAACTTTATTGTTGACCGTGATTTAGTTGAGCATTGGTTATTTGCTCAGCATAATTTAAAAAGCATGCCAACAATTATGAATATGTATAATGGAGTTTTTCATTCTTATATGAATCAAATTATCAAGCCAAGTATATATATCATTTTAGATGTAGATTGGGATAACTTTGAAGAACGTGTCATGACTAGAGGAAGAGAGCAGGAAATTGACAACTTCGAAAAGAATAGACCTTACTTTTCTAGTCTATTAGAAGATTATGTCACCAAGATTGCTGCACAATGTTCCATTTACGATATTCCATATGTAATTCTTAATACAAGTGGTAAAAGTGAAGATGAGGTTTTCGAAGAAGCATTAATGCATATCAAAAAATCACAAAAATTAGCATCTTATGATACGGAAGATCTCATCTAAGAGGTCTTTCTTTCTAATTATTTCGAAGGAGAATTTATGGAAGCTAGAATAAAGAAATTATTTAACAGGAAATCTTAGAAAAAGCTGGTAACTATTTTGGAGTATCTTTTAATGAACTTTTTGAAATAGGTGGATTCGAGAATTTCATTTACAGCTATAAAAGGATGAAAAGGAGTATATTCTTAGAATCTCACATTCGTTTCATCGAACTTATGAGGAAACAGCAGCTGAATTAGATTTTACTCAATATATTTCACAATAGAATTATAAGCGTGAAAAAAGTCTATGTATCATATCTGACATAGACTTCTATTTTTTATATTTTTGATAAAGCATTTTTAACATAATTTGGAAGACCAAAAGATCCTATGTGAACTTCATCATTATAATATTTCGTTTTTATACCAAGTTTTTCTGTCGAAGAACCACTAAAATCTGTGATGGGATGATATTTTTTTGATGCAAATCCAAATAACCAATGACCCGATGGATAGGTTGGTATAAATGCTTGATAAACAGAAGCAATTGGAAACAGATTTTTAATCTTTTGATGTGCACGTTGCATTTCCTTTTTTTCTTTTTCAAAATAAGGACTTTCATGCTGATTGATAAGCATACCATCACCATTTAGAATGCGATAACAATTTTGATAAAATGCCATTGAGAACAATCCTTCACCAGGTCCGATAGGATCTGTTGAATCGACAATAATCAAGTCATATTTTTTATTTGTGTTTTTGACAAACTGTAAACCATCTTCAAAATAGACAGCTACTCGCGGATCTTCAAGTCCAATGGTCATTTTAGGTAAATATTTTTGACATGCTCTAACAACCTGCTCATCGATTTCGACTAAATCAATAGATTGGATCTTGTGATATTTTGTAAGCTCACGCACACTACCACCGTCACCCCCACCAATGACTAAAACATGTTCAACCTTTGGATGAATAGACATGGGTGTATGTATAATCATCTCGTGATAGATAAATTCATCCTTTTCATTTGCCATCATAATACCATCTAAAGCAAAAAATATACCCAATTCATAGGAATCATAAAAATCCATTTGTTGAAATTGTGTTTTTTGGTGATATAAGTGTTCTTTAACTTCAATAGAAAAGTGTATATTTGGTGACCATTTTTCAGTAAACCACATTGTGATAACCTCCTACTTCATATGAGGAATATTCATACCATAAAATATTTCAGCAACTTCGCGATTTATTTTTTCGCGAATTATATTGATTTCATCTTGATTTAAATCAGCACTTTTTTTGGTAAACATGTAATTATCAATTACAAATTGATTCAACATCATTTTTGTATGAAAGATATTTGATTGATCCAAGTTAACGTCAATGGTTGAATACAAATCTAAAATTTGATTTTCAATATAATCTTGGATAGAACTGATTTCATGATCAATATAGTGTTTAATTCCATCAATATCTCTAGTAAATCCTCTAATTCTATAATCCATAATAATGACATCTGAATCAAATGATTTAATTAAATAATTAAGAGCTTTGATTGGTGAAACCCTACCACATGTAGAAACATCGATATCCACTCTAAAGGTCGAAATGTCCTGATCGGGATGACTTTCAGGGTATGTATGAACTGTGACATGACTTTTATCCAGATGACTAACGATACTCTTTTTTTCGATAGAAACGCCATTATTACATGACGCATCTAAATGGTGATCTTCAACTTTTTCCTCTGATATTAGAAGTGTTACACTTGCACCCTGGGGATCATAATCCTGCTTGGCAATATTAAGGATATTGGCATCTATAATTTTTGTTACATCAGTTAGAATTCTTGTCAATCGATCTGAATTATATTGTTCATCGATATAAGCGATGTATGATTTTCTTTCTTCTGCAGTATTGGTGTAGCACACATCATAGATATTAAAACTTAATGTTTTTGTTAAATTGTTGAAACCGTAAAGTTTAATTTTTTTCATTGGGTACTCCTTTTGTTTAATTTTATTAAACACTAAGTTTAACAATACGTAATCATTGTAACACAAAATTTTGATAATGCAAATTTGAGAATAGGTGCTATTAAATCACATTTTTATCCTTGATTACGAGAGGCTAAAATCACATAATTATTCGAGGTTTCTACAATAATAAATTTCAACTCATTTAAATATTGTCAAGACATTATTGAATTATGTTGTATAATATTATCGTTCATTAACTTAAAGGAGGAGGAATATAATGCAAAGATATAGAAGAAAGAGTCATCCTAGATATTTAGCATCTAGCAAAAAAGACAATCTAAAACATATCACTCTAAAACAAGAATCTTTATATAAACCATTATTAATTACATTTGCAATTTTCTTAATTGTCATGGTTATTTTATTTCCTACATCCATCTTTGATTCAATGATCCCAGAAGTAATGAGTTTTCTAAGACGGCTTGTTGGTTGGATGAGCTTATCGGCTACTGCAACCTTACTTATATTACCCATTTCGGTTTTTGATGTTGAATTGCTTAGGATTTTTTCTAGTACAAACCTTTATTCAGATTGGTATGTCGTGTTTGTTATCCTGTTTGCAGTATTTTCGGATACCTTGTTTGCTTTCATTGGTTACAGGTTTACTAAAACCTTGCGTAAGTTATTTGCTAGTAAAGCAAAAAAAGCTGATATTATAAAATCAAATGAAAATTTACAGAAGTATGGAAATGTCGGTATGTTTTTCTTTGCTAGTACACCTTTACCATTCACCTTAGCAATCTACACTGCAGGTGCAGTTAGATTGAATAGAAGAGGATTTCTAATTGCCGTTGCATTAGGACGAACAGTAAAATATTCTGCATTTGCGTTATTTCTGAGATTGTTTGGAATAAATCTAGTTGAATTAGGTCAAAATCTTATTACATCGATTTTTGGATAAAATTAAGGACTTTGTCCTTTTTTTTGTTTCATAAGTTTTCATATGGAAAACCTTGCTGTTTCCATACTCGTGATATATAATAAACTTGGAAGTGATGTGATAGTAATGGCAAGTATTATTGATGTAGCTAAAAAAGCTGGGGTAGGTATTGCGACTGTCTCCCGGGTCATAAATAATTCGGGGTATGTGAAAAAAGAAACAAGAGAGAAAATAGAAGCAATTATTAAGGAAGTAGGTTATGTTCCTAATGAAATTGCGCGTAGTATGACTTTGCAAAAAAATAATATTATAGCATTCATCCTACCGAATAGTACACACTTATTTTTTGGAGAGTTACTCTACCATGTTGAAGAGGAATTATTTAATTATGGTTATAAAATGATGATTTGCAATTCTGGTATGCAGCAAGAAAAGGATATTGCTTATATTGATCTGTTGAAAAAAAATAGAGTTGATGCAATTATTTTATTAACAAATAATGATGTTGAAGAATATTTAGACAAGAGATTACCTATTATTTCGTTTGACAGAACTTTTGAAGGAGTACCCTTTGTTACTTCTGACAATTATGCTGGTGGTAAACTTGCAGCGCAACATCTCATCAATGCAGGATGCAAACATATCATGTTCATCGGTGATGATGCTCAAGGAACTCATACAAAAGTGGTTACTGAAGTTAGTAAAAGAAGAATAGCATTTTTTGAAGAATTGGAACATCATGGAATCAAAAATGTAATCAATATTGAATATCCACTTGGAAATTACATTTACATTCCGGATTACATTCATGAAATTATCAGATCTCATCCGGAGGTTGATGGCATTTTTTGTATTAGTGATGCTGTAGCAGCAGAAGTGATTAAAAATCTAGAAAAACACGGGAAAAGAGTACCCGAAGATGTACGTGTCATGGGTTTTGATGGGGGAAGGAGTTTCCTCAATTTAGGAAAAAGAATAACTTCAATTGGGCAATCACCCAAATTAATTGCCGAGGCGATTAGAGAAATCATACAGAATTATTACAACAAAAAGGAAGTAAAAAATAAAGTTGTACCGGTTTATTTTCAAGAAGGAGATACGGCGTGACCGTATTTTTTTTTATAAAATGAACATAACTACGTTGACAGCGCTTACAAGTAGTGATATAATCAAACTATCAGGAAGTGGAAAGGTTTTCATAAATTTTCTTTCTCGCTCCGTTCGAATGTAATATATTTTCTTTTATATCATAGGAAAACTTTTCCACTAAGATTTATTTTGAGGTGAAATATGAAGGAACAGAATAAATTTGTAAAGTATTTAGCTGGCATTCCTAAGTATCTTCTCTTTAGTTTGATTTCTTTGATTATTGTAATCACGCTTCCAGCTATTTTCATTGTTGAAAAAATTGGGAGATTATTTAATCGTGAATTTATGACTTTTGAGAAATACAAGAGTACTAATTTTATTCTTGATTTTATTATCTATCAATGGTTGGGACCATTTGAAAAAGCACAAAACCATCGTGTTTTTGTTTATTTTCTTTTTCCATCATTAGGTGCATTTCTATTATTTGTTGTCACACCTTTTATCCAAGGAGTATATTTATCATTTACGGATTGGGATGGACTCAACACGGGACGTGAATCTTTTGTTGGTTTGGATAATTACAAAACGATTTTTACTGAAACGAGATTTCTATTTTCATTTTGGAGAACAATTTTATATTCCGTTTTAAATATTATTGCAATTAATTTGGTTGCCTTTTCATTAGCATTGTTAGTGACACAAAATCTTAAAGGAAAAAATGTTTATCGTGCTGGATTCTTTATGCCTAATCTTATCGGGGGCTTAGTTCTTGGTTATATTTGGCAATTTATATACAACAAAGCGATTACTTCTTTAGGAGGAGTATTTGCAACAAGTATTCTATTAGGAGGACAATCGGCCTTGTTTGGGTTAATTATTGTTGTATCCTGGCAATATGCGGGTTATATCATGATGATTTACATTGCAGCAATACAAAATATTCCACAGGATTTAGTTGAAGCTGCAACGATTGATGGTGCCAATGCACTACAACGACTCAAGACGATTACAATGCCTTTGGTTGCTCAAGCATTTACAGTTGCAATGTTTTTAACACTTGTCACTTCATTTAAGCAATTTGATACACTGGTCAGTTTGACTCAAGGTGGTCCTTCACTTGTACTGCCTCAGTGGTTTGGTAGTTTATTTGGGATTGAAACATTACCGGTAGTTCAATCTACGAATTTGATCGCAATGAATATATACAATACCGCCTTTAGCAATTATGAGTTGGGTATAGGTCAAGCCAAAGCAATTGTATTCTTTGTCTTCTTACTCCTCATCTCACTTGTTCAGGTTTACTTTAACAAGAAGCGTGAGGTGGAATTATAATGGGAAATAAAAAAATCGGTTTAATTCTACTAGAAATCTTTGCGATATTATTAATGGCTTTGTTTTTCTTTCCATTTCTTATGGTTATTATAAACTCTGCAAAACCAATACAAGAAATCACTTTATCTCCATTAGCTCTTCCTGACAATTGGGGCAACTTATGGAAAAATGTTATTGAAATTTTGACAAGAAGAAATATTGATTACTTTAGATCATTCTTTAACTCTATTGTAATTACAACAAGTAGTTTACTTGCTATTGGTGTCTTTAGTGCAATGGCTGCGTGGGTTTTAGTTAGGACAAAAACGAGATATTCATTCTGGATTTTCATGTTGTTCTTAGCTGGTATGGTTATTCCTTTCCAGGTTGTCATGTTACCACTTGTACGTTTATTACAACTTATAACAAATGCAACAGGTATTCCATTAAAAGATACATATTGGGGTGTTGTCCTAGCCTATATAGGATTTGGAGCACCACTCAGTATTTTCTTATTTCATGGATTTATTAAATCAATACCTATAGATATAGAAGAAGCAGCGATTATTGATGGATGTACAAAATCACAGGTATTCTTTAGAGTTGTTTTACCAATCTTAAAACCAATTTTTGTTACATTATTGGTTCTAAATGGCATGTGGATTTGGAATGACTATTTGCTTCCAATTCTTGTCATCGGATTAGGTGGGTCAACTAAGACGTTGCCTCTTGCTGTTGCTAATTTAGCTGGTTTCTATGATAAACAGTGGGGACTCATTCTTACAAGCGTACTTATGGCGGCTTTACCTGTATTAATCCTGTTCTTCTTTGCACAAAAACATATCATAAAGGGTATGACATCAGGTGCAATCAAATAATATACAAGTTGGTTTGACAACTTTGAGGTTAATTATGGAAAAATCGGATTTAAAAAAAAATTATATATTGGAAAGAAGTGGAAGAACATCATTTGAAGAATTACGCGTAGATGAAACCATATTCTCTCTTACTAATGGTAGTTTGGGTACCCGAGGTCATTTTATAGAAGGATACGGATCGGGTGATTATCCTCAAACTTTAATGAATGGATTTTATAATACTTATCCTTTTCGTTATGAGGAAAATTATAAACAATTTCCTCAAGAAGGACAAACCATTGTCTTGTTACCAGATGCTTCATATGTGAAAATTGAAGCAAATGAAGAAGTGATTGATCTTGAACATGCTGAGCTAGTTGATCTAAAGAGATCACTAGATATGTATCAGGGATTATCAATGAGAGATGCTATGTATAGAACACCTTCTGGATATGAGTTTTTATTGCACGAGGAAAAGCATGTTTTATTAAAAAAACAGTTAATAGTTGTTAAGATTTCACTTTCAACTACAAATTATGAAGGTAAAATAAAGCTATCTTCGTATCTTAGGATGCCAATATCTAAAGCAAATGCATTTAATGATCCAAGATTGCCTCATGCAAGAAAGCATTTGACATTTAATAAGATTAGTATTGATCAAAATGTCGCATTGTTAAAAGCACAAACGACATTAACACAGTTGAATGTTATCGCTGCAATTACACATGATATAGATTTTGATTATCAAATTTTAGATGATTTGGTAATTGGAATAAATCATTCGGATATTTCACCAAACCACAATATAGAATTTACTAAGTATCAAGCTTATGCAACATCAATTGATTCTGCTGATTTAGAGAAATCAATTCATGATATGACTAGGTCAATTCGCCCTTTTAAAGTTTATTTGAATGAAGATAATGATGAATATCACCGGTTTTGGAAACAAAATCATTTGAGAATAACAGATAATGAATTACAACAAGCACTTATCTATAATACATTTCAGTTGAATCAAAGTGCTGGCATTAATTACCAGACGCACATTGCGGCAAAAGGTATTAGTGGGGAAGGTTATGAAGGACACTATTTTTGGGACACTGAAGCATATATGCTTCCCTTCTTCATCCTGACACAACCCAAAAAAGCAAAGGAATTATTGTTGTATCGCTATTATACACTCGACCAATCTCGACAAGAAGCACGTAATCTCGGTGTGAAACATGGAGCGAAAATTGCTTGGCGAACAATCAATGGTAAGGAATCATCTCCTTATTATCCAGCAGGGAGTGCTCAAATTCATATTAATAGTGATATTGCACTTGCGGTAATTAATTATTTTTATGCAACCCTTGATGATGAATTCATGTTGAAATATGGATTTGAAATGCTCTTGGAAACCGCCAGGTTTATTCTTGAATATGGGCATTTTAAAGAGAGCCAATTCCATCTAGATGCTGTCACAGGACCAGATGAATATACTGCTATTGTTAATGATAATTATTATACAAACTCAATGGCTAAAGCACATCTTGATTTTACCTTCCATTATTGGACAAATCACAAAGAAGAACTTCAATCGTTGATTAATCACCTTGGAGTTAATGAATTTGAGATAAAAAACATTAAACTAGCTGCTGATCAGATGACATTATTAATTGATGAGAAGGCAAAGATTATTAAGCAAGATTCTTCTTTTATGAACAAGAAGGAATTAGACATTAATTCATTGCCAAATAATCATTTTCCTTTACTGCTTAATTACCATCCGTTATTTATATACAAACACCAAGTACTCAAACAAGCAGATGCAGTTTTATCTCTGGTATTACTTGGAGAAGAGGATTCTCGATTATATCGCAATACGTATGAATATTATTTAAAACGTACAACGCATGATTCGAGTTTATCAAAATGTGTTTATGGAATTGCTGCCTATCATCTTGGGTATGACGAACTAGCATATCAATATTTTAAAGAAGTTGCTTTCCTAGATTTAAAAAACTTAAAAAAACACACGCAACATGGATTGCATGCTGCAAATCTTGGCGGAAGTTATCTGATGTTAATCTACGGTATATTTGGTGTAAGAATGGGTCAAGTTTTGTCACTTGAACCCGCATACCAAAATCAACTTAACAAAACAGAGATTCGATTTATTTATCAAGGACATCATATCAAAATGACACTTGATAATCAGGTGTTGCACCTTGTTACTGATTTACCCATTAAACTCAAGGTTTATGGAGAAATTGTTGCAGTGGACAAGGATTATAAATTTGGAGTCAAAAGATTGACTAGATAGAGAAATTCAATTTTTTACAAAATAAAGGAGGAGAAAAAATTGAAAAAACTTGTTTTATTAATAATGGTTGCTATCGTAGCTGCTACAGTTGCAGCATGCCAACCTAAAGAAGAAACATTAGTCATTTTCCAAAATAAAGTGGAAATTGATGAAGTAATGAACACTTATGCACAGGCTTGGTCAGTAGAAACTGGCATCAAAGTAGAAGTGAAGACTTGTGGTGGCGATACTTGTGCCTATGGTACTCAAATTCTAGCTGAATTCCAAGCAGACAAACAACCTGACATCTTTGTTATTGAAGGTATGGGCGGATATAATATCTATGCAGATAAGATCCTTGACCTTACTGGAGAAGCATGGGCAGCAGATACAGACCTTGAATTCAAGGCTGATGGCGTAACTTATGGTTTCCCTGTTGCAGTTGAAGGTTGGGGTATGGCTTATAATGAAGACATTTTAACAGCAGCTTTCGCACTTGAAGGTGCAAGCCGTACAATTGCTAGTTTGGAAAGTGTTTCACAAGCAGAATATGCTGAAGTCTTCCAAGTTGTTCAAGATTATTATGATTCATCAGCAACTATGTCAGACTATGCAGTCGTTTCAATGGCAGCTGGTGCTGGTATGGAATGGGTTACTGGTCTTCATAACTTTAATGGTTATCTATCATCAGGTCTTGCTTATTCAGATTCATCAATCATTGATCATGTCAATGCTGGAATCGTGGATACAGCTCGTTTAGATGCTTATGTTGGTTGGGTTGATGTATTATTTGAATACGCTGATCAAACTATCTTAACTACTGGTGGTTATGATGAACAAGTTGGTAAATTCGCTATTGGCGAAGCTGCTTTCTTACATCAAGGTAACTGGACTGACAGTTCTTATGCTGATTCTGATTTCAACATGGGTTATTTACCACATGCTGCAGCAGCAGGACAAAATGATTCAATCTTTATTGGTGCACCATCATACTATGTAATTAACAAGGATACAAAAATGAGTGATCAAGCTAAACAATTCTTAAACGATTTGGCATCTACAACAGCTGGTCATGATTACATGGTTAATCAAGCACATATGGTTCCTGCTTTCAATAGCGTTACATTAGTTCCATCTACACCACTTAGTGCTGCAGTTATGGAATGGAATCAAGCTGGTAATGCTTATGCTTGGTGGCAAAATGATCTTCCTAGTGGATTTGGTATGGAAGTTTTAGGTCCAATCTATTCACTTTATGCTATTGGAGATTTAACTAGAGCAGAATTCATCCAACAACTTACAGATGAAATTGAAGGATTAGCTTAACTCTTAAACAGTAATATTGGAAAAGAGGGTACTTGTGCCCTCTTTTTTAATAAAATCAGATTTATAAATTCTTAATCTTAAAGCTTGGAGAGTGTCATATGAAAAATATCGTAGCAATGGGAGAATTACTCATTGATTTTATTCCTGTACAAAAAGGGGTATTCTTAAAGAATGTGAACGAATTTATAAAAATGCCAGGAGGAGCACCCGCTAATGTAGTAACAACTGTTTCAAAATTAGGAGGAAAAGGGCGATTTATAGGTCAGGTTGGCCAAGATGCATTCGGTGATTATTTAAAAGAAACATTACAAAAGTATCATGTTGATGTCACATATCTTGAACAAACTGATCAAGCGAAAACAGCACTTGCTTTTGTTTCATTAACTGAAGATGGGGAAAGAGATTTTATTTTCTTTAGAAATCCTAGTGCAGATCAATTGTTCGATTCTTCACAAATAAAAAAGGAGTCATTTGATAATTCAATTTTCCATTTTTGTTCAGTCAGTCTAACCGATGACCCTATTAAGGCTGCTCATCTCTATGCAATTCATATCATGAAAGAAAATAACGGATTTATTAGTTTTGATCCGAATGTTAGACTTGCCTTATGGAAAGATCATGAAAAGTATAAGAAAATCATTAGAGAATTTATACCTTTTGCGGACTTATTAAAGATTTCGCTTGACGAATTAGAATTTATAAGTGGAATTCATGATGAAAAAGAAGCGATTGCATCATGTTTTGTTGGTGATGTTAAATATGTCATTTTAACTAGAGGTATCGAAGGTGTTGATTTATACACAAAATCTAAGGTGTATCATGCACCCGGATTCAAGGTTTCTACCATTGATACAACCGGTGCAGGAGATTCATTTATTGGTGCATTTTTATATCAATTAGCTAAAGAAGAACTAAATGATGAGAATCAGGATGAAAAATTGGTTGAGTATTTGAAATTTGCAAATGCAACAGCCGCGCTTACTACAACAAGATTAGGAGCCATGCATGCTATACCGGATTTAAGTGAAGTCCAATCTTTTTTAAGACAATATGATAAGAAATAATGAGACTAATTATAGTCTCTTTTTCTTTCATTCTTTTCCTTTGATTATTTCATGTTATAATCAATATGATGATTTTTATGCAATAACTTTAATAAAAAGGAGACATAATGACAAATATTTTAATGAGTAGAGGATTATTAGGACACCCTATTATGATTCCCAATTTTAAACCATTTATTCAATCAAATAATCAAGTGTTGATTGTTGCACTTTCTCATTTTCCATTATATACACCTACAGAGACAGATTATAATTTATATTATGAAAAAGGTGGAGAATATTATCAAAAAATGATTGATAGCTTTACTCCATATGGTATAAAAGAGTCACAAATCAAATGGATTCATTATTTCAAGGATACCAAACAAAGTGCACTTGATAAAATAAAAAAGGCTGACATCATCTATTTTCCTGGTGGGTCTCCTGACTTGATGATGAAAAGAATTGAAGCATTTGGTATCAAAGAAGCTTTGGAAGCTCATCAAAAGGTATATATTGGGTCTTCGGCAGGAGCAATGATTCAATTTGAAAACTATCATATTTCACCAGATGATGATTATAAATCATTTAGCTATGAAAAAGGATTAAATTTATTAAAGGGTTTTTTTGTCGAAGTACATTATAGAAGAAGAAAGAAACAAAAATCTTCATTAAGAAAAGTGCATCGTGCATACCATCAAGATATTTATACAATTCCTGATGATGGAGCACTTATTATCGATGGTACAGAGATTCAAGTGGTTCAATCAGCACAAAAACTATATAACAAGAAGGGTGTTGTCAAATCTAGATGAAAAAATTTATGATATTTTATGCTGTGTTTAGTGTCATTTTTCTTGCATTTGTCTTTTTAATTACAATTATCCAAGAGTCTAATAGTCGTTCACTTAACCTATTTTACATCCTTGCTGATGAAGCTAAAGAATCCAACAATTTAGAAGAATTCGTAAAATATCAATCTGTAGCATATCAAAAATATGATCAGATTGAAACGGATGATTACTCATTTCATATCTATCAAGTGATTGCTCAAATTGATGATGAGTACATCAATCAATTTTCAATATTTGTTCTACCGAAAGGCGATATAAATAGTGCAAGTGTTTTGAGTGATTCAAATGACCATACAGGAATCACTTTGATTGATCATGACAGTTCGGATGTCATCTATGAAACTGCTTCAGATTCTGATTATGATGATTATGCAGTAAGTTACGGGATTGAGCGTATTGGTTTTTATTACTATGCTGTTAATCTAGATCAAAGCTATACCTTAGATATCACACTAAAAGACTATAATGCTCAAAATATTTTAGATGAAACATTAATCGTTGATTACATAACTTATAATCCTAACAATCTTGGGACACTAACATTAGGTTTCACTGATACAGAAATACAAGAATTACTTAATTTATCTGCATACATTCAACCTGCTCTAATGAAAAATATTTTAATATTTTTAGTCAGTGACATAGTTGTTGGAGCAATCATAAACTTCATATTGAAAAAGAAAATTATTAAGTAAGGAGTCATTAGAAAATGAAACATTACCGAACAAAAAAAGGAGCAAATGAGTGGTTATCTTTAGTTGATGTCAAAGTAACTCAAAAACAATCTTTTGAGCAAATTATGATTAATCCAAAAGAATTGAAACAAGAAATCATTGGCTTTGGTGGGGCATTCACTGAATCATCTGCCTATAATTTATCCCGTATTGATAAAATACAACGAGAAAAAGCAATTGAAGCTTATTTTGATCCAGAAAAAGGCCTAGGATATTCTATTGGACGCATTTCAATTCATGGTTGTGATTTTTCATTGGGAAGCTATTTATATATCAAAGATTACGACGATACGTTGAAATCATTTGATATCTCAAGAGATCAACCGATTATTGATCTAATTAAAGATGCTGAAAAATATGCACAAAAACCCATTAAAATTTTAGGTTCTCCATGGACGCCTCCGTTTTGGATGAAGGATAATCAATCGCCAATTAAAGGTGGGAAATTATTACCTAAATATTATCAAACATGGGCTGACTACTTTGTAAAATTCATTGACGCTTTTCAAAAAAAAGGTATTGAAGTGTTTGCAGTAACCGTTCAAAACGAACCTGCTGCAGTTCAAAGATGGGATTCCTGTATCTATTCAGGGGAAGAAGAAAAAATGTTTGTTAAAGTCCTCGGACCTACTCTAGAGCGAGCTGGATATAATGACAAACATATATATATATGGGACCATAATAGAGATGAAATGGTAGAACGATCAAAAGCTGTTTTAAGTGATAAAGAAGCTTATAAATATGTTTATGGCACCGCATTTCATTGGTATGAAAATGAACAATTTGATGAAGTCAGAAAAACACATGAATTGTTTCCTGATAAACACCTCCTATTTACTGAAGGATGTCAAGAAGGTGGACCGCATTTTGGTGAATATCATGTAGGTGAACGTTATGGGAGAAATATGATTAATGATCTCAGAAATTATACAGAAGGTTACATTGACTGGAATCTTTTCTTAGATGATACAGGAGGACCCAATCATGTGAACAATTTGTGTTCATCTCCGATGATGATTAAGGTTTTTCATGAAGAGTTAATCTATATGTCTTCATATTATTATATTGGTCACTTTTCAAAATTCATTAAACCAGGTGCTATTCAGATGGCATCAAGTGGGACTGATAAATTATTATATGTTTCTTTTATCAATCCTGATCAAAGTCAAGTGATTGTCATTCAAAATGAAAAAGAAAAAGCTCAAAATATAAATATTAAAGGACTAAGGGAAAAAGTTAAACTCACAATTGATGCCCATAGTATCTCCACATTAATTTTATAGCTAACAAATTAAATAAGTGCAAAGAAAAAAGGAATGATATGGCGAATCATTCCTTTTGTTCTTTATAGATTGAGGAAAATTGATTTATTAAATAACTGGAGCTGTTACGCTAAAGTTACGTGTATAGATTGTTTCGTTTCCAAAAACATCTGTGACTGTATAAGTTAAGACATAATTACCAACAACTGAAGTATCAATTGTGTAAACACCAGCAGTATCAGTAACCAAACCAACAGTATCACTTGTAATAACAACTATACAACCTTGTTGAGCATCACCATACATAACGCCGGTCATTGGAGTGAATGTAACATCTTGTTCAACAGTGGCATCAGCAGCATAAATCATAGGTGCTACATCATCTTTAAAGTAACCAACAAGTTGAACTGAAACATCATCAAAATATACAGCTGTTAGTGCACTATTTTCTGGATGATCAGCATCGATTAATCCGAGGAATAATCCAAATTTAACATCTAAATAACCATTCGATCTATTGGAAAGAACGACATTATAAGTAGCCCAATCAGTTGTTAATCCAACGACTTCAAAATCAAGGACTTGCCAATTTTTAGTTTCTTCAAATGAGACACGAATATCACGAACAGCATCTGCTTTAGCTTTAAATGACATAACATAAATTCCACCAGCTTCAGCAACAAATCCATTTCTTTGGAAGAATTGGATACTGTGAGGTACTGTACCTACACCAGTAATATTAATTCTAATTGCACCATCAATAAATGTTGGTGTATCAAATGTGCCAGGAGATCCACCAGCCTTAAGTGTCCAACCTGGATTTGAATCTGAAGAAGTGATTGTACTTTCAAGTGTAAAATCACCATCTGTTAAAGCTACTCTACCATCGAGTGCATCAACTTGATTAATAACTGATACAACTTTTGTATAAGTTGCAACATTTCCAGAAGCATCAGTTAACGTGTAAACCAAATCGTAATCGCCAACCACATCAGTATTAACTGTTCCAGTATATGTTACATCATCAACAGTTAATTCTTTATCAACGTGATCATAAACACGGATGCCTTCCATTGGATCAAATGTATTTCCAAGTACCCAATTAATAGCTTCAGTACCCCAAATTTGAGGAACAACTGTATCATCTGATAGTGTTTCAATACGTTTAACAACCACATCATCTAGATAAATATTGGTAGATGAAGTCATGCCATGTACATTACCAAAGAAGAATGAGAATTTACCATTAGTAATACTAGCTGTGCTATGAGTATACTCGTAAGTATAGTCAGTCCAAACATTTGTTAAATCAAAGTACGCACTGAATTTAGCTCCGCCTGACTCAAGATTTAATTGAATTGCGCGCGCGTCATCAGCTTTAGCTCTAAATGTTATTTGATAAGTATGACCTTCAATAACTTCACGATTTAAAGTATAGAATTGTACACCATAGAATAGTGTCCAGTTTTCATAAACCGAAATTTTAGCAACACCTTCTGCAATGTTAACCATGAATTTACCACTACCATGCCAACCCCAACCTGTACCAGAAGCAGCAGGAGCGGTTTGATCAACTGCGAAATCTCCATTAATAATCTTTAATGTAGAAGGAAGTTCTCCACCAGTTTCAGTAACTGTGACTAAACGAGTTGCAACTGTTTCATTACCTTGACGGTCTGTAAGTGTATAAGTCAATGTGTAGTATCCAGGAGTCATATAGTCAACAGTGTCACCCGTAATAACAATACTTGTAGGAGTTAAGGATTTATCAACTGTATCAAAGACAGTTACACCAAGAAGTGAATCAAATTCTAATCCTTCTTCAATAACTTTATCACCAACACCAAACATCATAGGTGCATCTGTATCAACTAAATATCCAACTAATTCAATAGCGATATCATCAAGATAGAATGTAGTTGCAGGGCTATCTGCTTCAACTAAGCCTGCAAAGAATGCAAATTTAGCATTGCTAAATCCTGCTTCAGGAATAGTGAACACGATTTCGTAATTTGCCCAAGCAGTTGTTACATCGAAAATTTCAAAATTCTTAAGTGTTGTTCCTGATTCAAGAGAGAATCTGATCGAACGTTCAAGATCAACTTTAGCTCTAAATGTAACACGATAAGTAGCTTCAGTTTCAACAATTAGATTTTGTTGATAGAATTGTGTACCATGAGGAACAGTTCCGACATTTGTAACAACTTCAGTCATAATGCCACCACTAATATCAACGGTAAAGGTTCCGGAACCATGCCAGCCCCAACCGTCCATAGCAGGTTGTGCATAAGGAACTGATTGATCAGTTGAAAAGTCTCCATTTACAACAACAAGTGTTGAATCTAACATATCTGCAGAGGCAAGAACATGAATCGTTCTTTCAACTGTTACAGTATTACTTGAAGCATCAGTTACTTCATAAGTTAAGACATAATCTCCAATTGTTGCAGTATCTACTGTACCAGTCACTGTAATATCATCAATTGTTAATTCTTTGTCAATTGAATCAACGACTTTAACATTTTGTAATGGATCAAATGCAAAATCTTGAAGCACATTATATTCGCTAACGCCTGATAACATTGGAGCTGTTGAATCAACAACTGCAGCCACTGTTTCAACAGCGACGTTATCAAGATAAATAGTAGTTGGCATGCTTGTTGAGCCAACTAATCCCATAAAGAATGCAAATTTACCATTGGTATAACCAGGTAAAATATGATCGATAAGGACAGTATATGTTTGCCATTCAGTAGTTAGATCAATGATTGTGTCAAAACGTCGAGTCCAACCTTCTTCAAGTGCAAGTTGAATCGGACGAGCTATATCAGCTTTCGCATCAAATGTAACTTGATAGATTCTTCCTTGTTCAATGATTCTATTTTGTTCGAAGAATTGAACACCATAAGGAGCGGTACCTAAGTTTGTAACATTAATAGTTGCAATACCACCACTAATTGATGCTGTAAATGCACCTGAACCGCTAGTTTTCCAACCCCAACCTGTTTCTGCTGGTTCTGGAAGTGAAGCGAGTTGTTCTGTTTCAAAATCACCATTAGCAACAAGCCATGATGAAGGTGCAAGACCTGCGACAACTGTAATCGTTATTGTAACAACTGTTTCATTAGATGAAGCATCATTTAATGTATAAATTAATACATAATCACCAGCTGTTGTATTATCAACTGTACCAGTAATAACGATATCATCAACTGTAAGAGTAATATCTATGTTGTCAGATACTGTAATACCTGCTAATGGATCAAAAGTTTCGTCGATACTAATTGTCTTATCGATTGCTCCAGTGATTACAGGGGCAACGGTATCTACTACTTCCTCTAATTCAATAAACTTAACATTATCAAGATAAATTGTAGTAAGTGCGCCAACGATTGAGTTATAACCCATCATTGTTCCACCACCAAAAATCAATTTACCATTTGTAATCGTAGGTGCTGTAACAAAGAATTCAATTTGGAATGTTTGCCATTCAGTCGTTAGAAGTACACTTTCGTCAATGTATCCGACATATTGTGCATTTTCTATTTTAGCGACCATTGGTCTTGCGATATCAGCTTTAGCATCAAATTCTAATATAAAGCCTTTGCCTTGTGGAATGGTTAAATTAGGTTGTGAAAATTGACTACTCCACCATTGACTACCTGCAGCAGTTATATCGTACTCTAAAACACCATCAACGATAGTTGCTGTACTAATTCCACCTTCTCCAGACCAATGAGTCCAAGTACCATCAAGTGGTTCCGAGAAATCACCGTTTATGATATAAAGTTCACTTTCTGGTGGAATTCTAACTATCAACTGCATACTGCCAGTTGCTGGATTTCCTGCTGCATCTTCAACTGCAAAATTAATTGTATATATGCCAGCAGTATCCACATCATATGTTCCAGTGACGACGATATTACTAGTAATTGTACCATCCACATCATCAATTGCTGAAACTCCATCTAATGGATCAAACACTGATCCCACATCAATTACTGCATCTGCAATACCAAATAATAATGGCGGTGTTGTATCTATAGGTTCCTCAACGACAGGATCCTTTTTACATGCCACTAATGATAATGCGACAAATAAGATGATAAAAATATAAAACACTTTTTTCATAATATTTCCTCCATTTAATTTATTTTTACGCGTTTAGCGTTCAAATCTTAGTTATTTTTCTTAATTTAAACCATTTGAAACCAAAGAATCCACCAACACCTAATACTGAAGCACTACCTATTGAAATTGCAACGATTGCTCCTGTACTCATACCAGTAGGTTCAGCAATGTTGATTTGAATGATATCACTTGCGATTGTCAAACTGGCACCATTTGGCATTGTACTTGTAAATGTTGTATAAACATAGGCTGTACCAGCAGCAGTAGCTTCGGTAATTTTTCCTTGACTGTCAAAAGCAAGTCCTGTACCACCATCATCAATTGTAATAAAAGTAGGAAGAAGTGGATAAATTAGACCAGACTGTGTTTCTATTTGACCTTTGAGTTGAGTTCCAACGGTATCACCAAGTGTGTAATCTAGATTGTAATTTTCAAAGGTAATACGGTTAAAAGTGTCTTTCGTATAATCTAAGTAATTTGTAGTCAACCCACCAACACCCAAATTATAATAGTAAACAAATTGATTGTGATCATCAATTGTCCATGGACATATGGTAATTCCTCTATGAACTAAATCCTGTATGAATCCAGCTGTTAAAGCGCCATAACTCGGATTGAGTGTTGAATTAATAGGAACGACATCAGTTAATGTATTAGTCATTGATGTTGTATCGTTTTGCGCATTAAGTAGTGCACCTGATAAGTGACCATTTGTCATTTCAGGCATAACTTCATTCATTTTTCTAATGTTTGCTGCATCAAATGCGATAATGATAACTTGATCGTACATACCTTCTTCATTAATCATTTCAGCAAGTTTTTCAACAAGAAGAGGTTGAGAAGGTTTGATTTCACAGAAGATCACAACACCAGTACCTTTGAATGCTTGAAGATATTCTCTAAACAATGGAATGTGAATATCAGTTCTTCCGCCAACAGCATCATGTAAAGTTAATGCAAGTAAATCTTCTGATCTTGTTGTTGCTACTGTGCTGCTAGGATAATCTGATGCTGTTCTAGCAGTTGTATTATCATGTATCACAACGATTTCCCAATCAAGTGTTAAATGTACATCTAATTCAATAACATCAGCACCCTTGGAAAGTGATTCTAATCCACCTTCAATGGTGTTTTCAGGATAGAGGCTATTAGCTCCATCGTATAATCCTCTATGTGCAACAACAGAAGGGCGTCTAACATGAGTATTAGGTCCAAAAGTTGAGTAAATTGTATATAAACCTTCATAATCTTGTGTGACGATACCATTTGCACCACTTAAGATTGCTTGATATAGACTGAGATCATTATCTTGTGCAGAAACCCAAACAGTCATTAAGCGATGTTGCATATATTGAACTAACGCTTGGTTGAGTAAATGAGCTGGGATGATTGGAGCAACTGCTTGTGCGATGTTAGTTTGACGTCTGACGTCAGATAGATCATTTTCAGTCAATGACGTTTTATCGGTCATAGGGAAATTTAGGACACCACGCATTAAACTGTGTGCAGCTCTAGCAGCTAAAATGATATCACCAGAATCTGATACGATAAAACTATCGAAGATTCGGTAACCCTTTAATGCTTCGCCAAGAGCTGTTGCTATTGCCTCATCATTGGTGTAGAATGCAGGAATGACTTTTCCATTAATAGCTGTAAGTGTATCAAGTAAGGTCATAATGACTATTCCATCAGGAGTGACAATATCTAGATCAGCATTAATTGAGAAAATAAAGGTTGCTGGTCTAACGGTTGCACTAAGTGCTGGAATTTGATCAGCAGTATTAAACCATGTTAATACAGTTGCTGGAGCAACTAATCCAGTTTCTGGTTGATAAACATCAGGAATTGAGATGAAGTTAAAAGTTTCTCCTTCAACATAAGTTTCAGGAAGTGTAATGCGGATGTTATCATAATAAACAGTGACATCGTCAGCTTGCACACCTATACGACCATGTGTGAATTCAAATGCAGAATCGTAATTCACCAGGACATTATCATCAATAGATTCGATAATTGTTGTATCTTTAACATCGATATTTAAATGGTAAATTGTTGTTGGATTTAAAGCTTCAGTATAAGCTGCTGTCATTGGAACATTCCAACCACCATCTATACGTTTAGCGAATTCAACACCGTTAGCAGCAGAAGCATCATTACGAATTGCCATTTGGAAATAATTTTCAGTTGAGTATCTAAATAAAACTGAAGTCCATCTTGCTGTGTTTGTAGCAGTTGTCATACGCATGTCTGTATCAATAACGTAGTTTGTAAATCCAGATAGATAAGCTGGGAACAATACAATTGTCTTAGGGCTGAGCATTAAGCGTTCAGAACTAATTGCAGCAGATCCACCACCAACACCTAGATTATTGTATAAATTATAACCCGAGGGTAAAGCTCCATTAGCCATACCTGTGAAATTTTGTTCATAAATCACATATTCAGTATCTTCAGTTAATTTAGAAATAAAATAAATCGTCATTTGAATACTTTGATAATTAAATGAAATTGGAAAAACACCAACTTCACTAATTGTTAAGGTGGTTGCTGTAATTGTTACAGCGGGATTAGCGCTTGAAATAGTCGCTTGATTTAAAGTGATTGTTCCAAAAGCACCTGAAACATTTAATGCAGTTAGATCGATTGATTCATTTACATCAGCTAAAACGTGATTTCTTTCACTGCTAATAGTTTGATGTGTTGTTGCAGCAGTTACATGATTGAATGGAAATAAATAACCAAACAATGCAATCATTGTAATTACGAAAAATAATACAAATCCTTTTTTAAACATAATACCCTCCTGATATTTGAGAAAACGGTTTCCTAAAACTAATAAAAAATATAGGCACCAGGTTAATCTTTAGCGAAAACGGTTTCCTATGTCTTATAAATATAAGTGTCTTTTGACATCTGCCTTAAACACTCGTCATGCACGCATTAGATGTATGCGGTTACAGTGCAATTATATCTTTTTTGATTTTGATTGTCAATTCTTATGTTAAATTTCTTTTTTTGTTGATTCTCTTTCGATTAATGAGACTGGCAAATAGGTAGTTTTTTGTTTCTTAGGTAACTTTTGAGAGATTGAAAGAAGTAGTTCTTCAGCTGCTCGCTCTCCAAGTAATTTTGTATCTTGTAAAATAGTGGTTAGTGAAGGTGTGAAATATTTTGAGAATTCAATATCATCATAACCTATAACGGATATATCTTTAGGCACATCAATACCCATACTGTTTAGTCCCTGAATGACACCAAAAGCAATAACATCACTATTAACAATGATTATTTCAGGTAATTTTTTTCTTTTTGCTATTTTTTGACCGACATTAAATCCACTTGAAAAACCGAAACCATTCGTTGTTATGATATCGTTTTTTAAAAAGGGGATATTTCTTTTTTTCATTTCATTTTCAAAGTGAATTGTACGCATGTAGAAAGATCTCGCTGTTTTTGGACCAGTGACCATCATAATTTTTGAAAAACCCAAATAAAGTGCATGTTCTATTGCTAATCTTACACCTTGTTCGTCATCATATATGACTGTTTGAAGATTAGGCATTGCGATGTCTGTTGATATACATGGGTAAGAACTATTGACAACTTCTAATATATTTGGATTGTTAATATTACCCATAATTATGAGGACACCATCTACTTTTTTAATTTGGCACCACTCGAGATATGTGAGTTCATTAGATCCAAGCTTACTTACAATCATAACCACATCATAACCATAATTTGCGACATAATCTTTAAAAGCTTGAAAAACACGAGAGAAAAAGGGATGTTCAAATCCGATTAGTGAAATATCAGAATAAATCACACCAATTGTCCAACTCTTTTTAGCACTGAGGATTCTAGCGCTTGACATCGCTATATAACCACAGTCTTTCACATATTTTAGTACTCGTTCTCTCGTTTCGGAGCTGATTCGTCCTTTGTTATTAACTATTTTTGATATAGTGCTTGGAGAAAGATTCAAATCACGAGCAATATCTACAATCTTTTTTTTCACGGCTATACCTCATTTACATTATACAATAATTATTACTTTCCACAATCTAAACTTCTCATTTTATATAATAAAGAGTTGGTACACGATTTCATATTGCATTATAAAATTTGATCTATGTAAACATAAGTTTGATTTGAATGTAAGAACCAATAAAAATGATGCAACAATTTATTTTTAAAAATATTTATGAAAGCCCTTTACTTTTACTGATAAGGGTTTTATAATAAGAATAGGAAACCGATTTCCAGAGGTAAAAACGACAATGAAAAAAATTATTACAATAAAAAAGAATGATGGTTACTACTTTCCGTTATTCAATCTCAAAGGCATAAAATCATCTATTTCTCCATTTTTTGGAGGTGATGTGAAATTAGATTATCATCATTATGCACTTGAACCTACATCAGAAGTAGATATGTATAATAATATTTCGTCAAGAAACATCATTTTTGATGTTGATGGGAAATATTATTTTTTAAATGGACAGACATATTCACAACAGAAAGATAAGTTCATTTATGAGACGGATTTACTTTATCAAAAAGTATTAAGAAAAAATAATAAATTTTCAATTGAAACAATATCTTATGTTCCTATTGATGCTCAAATAGAATTACATCAAATTATTTTTAAGAATGTTAGTCAAAAAGAATTATCTTTACAAGTTACAACTGCAGTTCCTATTTATGGTAGAAGCGCAGATAATCTACGAGATCATAGACAGGTTACTTCATTATTAAATCAAATAGATGTTTGTGAGAATGGGGTTATCGTAAAACCAACATTATCATTTGACGAAAGAGGACACACGATCAATTCTACGCTCTATAGCGTTTTTTCTCGTTCCGATGATATGAAGATTAATGGTTATATTCCTACTTTAGATAGTTTCATAGATGGAGGATCACTTCATTTTCCAAAGGGTTTGAAAAACACAGTTGAAAAAGGATCTCATCATGAAGGATATGAAGCAATGGGTGGTATTCAGTATGAAAAACTGATTTTACAGCCTAATGAGATGATCACACTTTATCTTTCTATTGGGATACATTCTGATAAAGAACAAGTCATCAAGGATAACATGAAATATCTAAACAATAAGTTTTTTAATCAAGGTTTAAAAGAATCAAGTAAATTTTTTAGTGATTACGTAAATAAATTAAATTTCAATATTTCTAATAAAGAAACTAGCAATCAATTATCATGGGTAATTCTTCAACCCATGTTACGCAGATATTTTGGTAATTCTTATCTCCCTCATCATGACTACGGTCATGGAGGAAGAGGATGGAGAGATTTATGGCAAGACTTACTCGCTTTAATCATGATGAATGATAAGAGTGTGTTTGAACTTCTATACAATAATTTTCAGGGTATAAGAATTGACGGTTCAAATGCCACAATTATTGGAGATGAACCTGGAGAATTCAAAGCTGACAGAAATATGATTACTCGTGTTTGGTCAGATCACGGTGCCTGGCCGTTGTTAACGACTAAGATGTATATTGATGAGACAGGCGATTTACTATTTCTTTTGAAAAATCAACATTACTTTAATGATCAATTTACACATTATACGAAGAAAGTCAAAGAAAAGCCAGTGCAAAACCTATTGTTAAATGATGTCAAAGAACCTTATGTAGGGACGATACTTGAACATTTATTATTGCAAAATCTTGTAGGACACCATAACATAGGTGAACATGGATTTGTTAGACTTGAGGATGCAGACTGGAATGATGGATTGGATATGGCGCACAATCGTGGTGAAACGATTGCTTTTACACATATGTATGCCAATAATTTACGCACACTTGCATCATTAATCAGAAAACTACCAACGAGTAATATTGTTATGTTTGAAGAACTGAAATTACTGCTAACAAATGATGCTAATATCTCAGATTTCTTTGATCAAGTAGCTGATTTTAAAGGACATCAAATATGGATCAATCAATTCATTTTAGCTAATCAATTGGACAAACTTGCTCGAACACGTATTAAATATTTAAGAGAAAATGCATATTTCAACAATCAATTTCAAAGTTACTTTGATAATGACGGTAACGATTTAGATGTAGATGGAACAACAGCGTTAACTGGACAAACAATGGCACTTTTATGTCAGACTGCAACAAAGAAGCAAGCTATTGAATTGTCAAGAACTACTAAAAAACATTTGTTTGATAAAAAAATTGGCGGATATCACTTAAATAGCAATTATAATAATGTCTTGACGAATATGGGAAGAGCATTTGGATTTGCCTACGGGCAAAAAGAAAATGGTGCCATATTTTCTCATATGGTTATTATGTATGCTTATGGACTTTATCAGTATGGACTTATTAACTTAGGTCACGAAGCTGCTTTTACATTGTTAGAACAAGCTCAAAATAACAAAAGTAAAGTCTTGTTAGGGATTCCCGAATATTTTACAAATGATGGTATAGGAAAATATCCATATTTAACCGGCTCAGCAAGTTGGATGTTAAGACTTCTAAGAAATGAAATCTTTGGAGTTTCTCTTGAACTTGGTGTTTTGGTACTTAAGCCTAAATTAAAGAAAAATGATTTCATTGAAAATAAGGCAACAATTACGACCTATATATTTAATCACCTGAGAACAGTAACGTATCATAATCCTAAAAATCTTGATTATGGAAAATACCAAATTAAGAAAATCTCGATTAATAAACTACAGGTCGAAAATGAATTTAGAAGTTTAGACGGAGATATAGAGGTGCTTTTAGATGAAAAACTATGAATGTTATGATTTTGATGGACAAGGATATAAAAAGCTATTTCATCACCAAAATTGGCGTGTCTCAATTCTGAATTACATTGCCGAACTTGAAATAGATCAAATTACTTACTTTGAATCTCATCAAAATACAGATGAAGTATTTGTGCTTCTTGATGGCTCATGCATGATTTTTTTTGCAGAAGTAAAATCAAATGAAATCAGATATTTCGAGACCTTGAAGTTAGAAAAAAATAAAGTGTATAGAATTGAAGCAGGAGTATATCACACACATACATTATCCAAAGATGCAAAATTGCTGATTATTGAAGAAGAAAATACTTGTGAAGATAACTCTCCTAAAATAATTATCAGTGAGAAAGATAGAAATCTATTAATCAAAACTTGCCAGGAGAAGATGAATGAACTATAAATTATTATGGGAAGATCAATTTGATAAAGATGGCATGCCTAATCCTGAAATTTGGACTATAGAAACAGGGGGTCATGGATTTGGGAATGGCGAACAACAATTTTATACGAATCACTCTAAAAATATTTTTGTCAAAGATGGTACCCTAAATATTGTTGCAAACAAAGAAAAACATGAGAATCGCGAATATACTTCAGCAAAATTGACAACTGAAGGAATTAAAACAATTCAACACGGTAGAATTGAAATTGTTGCTAAAGTCCCTAGTGGTGGTGGAACCTGGCCAGCAATATGGCTTTTAGGTGAACAATTTAGAAGAGTGAGTTGGCCATTATGCGGTGAGATTGATCTCATGGAGCATGTTGGACACAACCCCAATGTTATTCATTTTTCTCTTCACTCCAAAACAAATTATTTCCATAAAAATAACCAACCGACCATCGTTGTAAAGCAAAAGAACATTGTTAATCAATTTCACGAATATGCTATGGATTGGCATGAAGATGAAATTACGTTTTACCTTGATGGCAAAAAGCAGAAAACCTTTAATAAATCAAAGGATGCAACAACAGAACAATGGCCATTTAATCAAGGATTTTATTTAATTATTAATCTTGCTCTTGGAGGAGCTTGGGGAGGGCAGATTGATGAGACAATCTTCCCAGTGATTTTTCAAATTAAATCCGTAAAAATATATGAGGGAAGTGATTCAATTGGTAAAAAGAAAAACGATATATGATATAGCTAATGAACTTAGTTTAGCACCAGGTACCATTTCGAAAGTTTTAAATCAAACAGGTAATGTAAGTGAAAAAACTAGAGAACGCGTGCTTGCATATATTAAAGAAGTAGGGTATGTTCCTACGTCAAGCGCACGCATGTTAAAATCAAAGAGAACATATACAATTGGTATTGTTTTTACCGAAGAAGCCGATATTGGCTTAGAACATTCTTTCTTTTCAAGTATTTTACAAGCATTTAAAACATATGTAGAAAAAGAAGGCTATGAACTATCTTTCATTGTTAGAAAACTGGGTAAAAATCATCTAACATACTACGAATGGTGCATGAACAAACGCGTAGATGGTGTTTATATTGTCGTGGGTGATTTCAATGATCAAGGACTTCACGAAATTCTCGAAAGCAGAATTCCTGCTGTATCAACAGATATGTTTTTACCAGGATTGCATACAGTAGTAAGTGATAATGATCAAGGTATTAGAATTAGTCTAGAATATATCAGAGATGTATTGAAGAAAAAGCGGGTTGCTATGATTGCTGGTCCAGATAGTTCTAAAGCATTTGTTGAAAGACTAATTTCATTTCAAAATTACACTAAAAAAATGAAGTTTGAAACAACTAGTAAAGATGTTGTTTTATCGGAAAGTTTTGGATTCAATGGTGGATTGAATGCAGTTCAGAAATTAATGAAACAGGTTAAAAGTAAACCCGAAGTTATTCTTGCTGCTAGTGATGATATTGCATTAGGTGTTTTAAAAGGTTTAAATACCCTTGGCTATAATGTCCCCGATGACATTCAAGTCATAGGTTTTGATGATATTGCATTTGCTCGTCATTTCACACCATCCTTAACAACAATTGCGCAAAATCGGAAACTACTTGGTGAAACTGCAGCTAAGATGCTCATTCAATTAATTGAGTCTCCAGAAGATGAAATAGATGAAATTATCACACTACCTGTAAATTTAGTTGAAAGAGATTCAACAAAAAAATAAAAAATTGAATAAAATTGTTGAAAACGTTATCACAATATGATATTATATATATATAACAAAAAAGGAAACCGGTTTCCTAGGAGGAATTTATGACTATTGGTAAAAAGGACGAGTACATCATCGATAATTTTCAACAACAAAAGCCTTTTTCTAGTTTTCTAAGTGGCATTGCTGGAGAAATGGGAATTCCACTTTGGTCATTTTATGTTAATAGAGGTCAACTTATCTCATCTTTTGGTATCAAAGATAAAAACGGTGTCATTATGGAATTTTTTCCTGCAAATAATGCATACCATTTTGTTTCTAGAATTGGATTTAGAACCTTTGTTAAAAAAGATGGTAAGATTTATGAATTTTTCAAGGAAAAAAACTCAAATCAACGTTTAATTATTAGACAAGATCAAGTATCAATAGAAGAACATCAAAAAGAATTAGATCTCATTGTAAAAATTACATATTTCACACTTCCGAATGAACCCATTGCTGGGTTAGTAAGAAAAGTTGAAATTAAAAATTTAGGTAAACCATGCAATTTAGAAATTATCGATGGACTTGCTCAACTGCTTCCACCAGGAATAGGTAATGACACATATAAAGCTGTTTCTAATTTAATGCAAAGTTGGATGGACAATGTTCATGAAAAAGACTACGTGTTTTATAAATTAAGAGCATCAACAGGTGATTCAGCTGAAGTAAATGAAGTTCATGATGGAAATTTTTATTTCACAAAATCTACAGTTCAACCACTTCTAATTAGCGATTATAAATTAATATTTGATGAGGACACATCCTTAGAAACTCCTTATGGATTTGTTAAGCATTCGATTGAAGATCTTTCTCAAATTAAACAAGTTCATGTTAATCAAGTTCCTTGTGCGATGAGTGGATTGAAATTTAAAAATCTTAATGAAGCGTCATTTGTGAGTTTGATCGGAAATGTTTCTGATAAATCCATGTTAGATCAGATAATAAACAAATTTAGTATTAGTTATTTTAATCTAAAAGAAAAAGAAAATTATAATCTACATCAAAAGTTAGTTTCTACAATTGAAACTAAAACGAATTATCCAATATTTGATGCTTATTTGAAACAATGTTACCTTGATAACGTGCTTAGGGGGGGACAGCCCAAGGTTATTACAACAAAAGATGGCAAAATGGGATATCACATCTATTCAAGAAAGCACGGAGATTTAGAAAGAGATTATAACTTTTTCAGCTTAGAACCATCTTTCTATTCACAAGGTAATGGAAGTTTTAGAGATGTTTTGCAAAATAGAATAAATGATCTGTTTTTCAATCCTGAAATTGGAGATTTCAATATTTATCAATTTGCATCTTTGCTTCAAGCAGATGGCTATAATCCACTTAGTATTGGTGGGGTCACATTTAAGTATGAAGGTAATTTGAACCATATACCTGATGTATTATTTAATCTTTTAAAAAATGAATTTACACCAGGAATGATTGCTACTCGACTATTTAACAATCATCTTGATGTAGAGCCTACGCTTTCTGCGGTTTTGAAAGATAGTAAAGCAATCATCAAAGCTGGATTTGGAGAAGGTTATTGGGAAGATCATTTCACTTATTTATATGACTTGATTGATTCATATTTATCTATTTATCCGGATAATTTAGAATCAATAATGTTTAATAAAAAGATTCCCTTCTTTGTATCGCCTGTTCTCGTTCTTCCTAGAAGTGAAAAGTATGTACTTAGATCTGATGGTAAAGTGAGGCAGTATGGAGCTATAAGACACATTCAAAATCAACCCGATGGCTGGTTAACCAATCGTGATGGATTGATTGAGATAAATATGTTTGGGAAATTATTAACCCTTGTTCTAAATAAGTATGGTCATTTAGATCCGTTTGGAATCGGATTATCATATGAAGGTAATAAACCCGGATGGAATGATGCCATGAACGGGGTACCTGGGCTATTTGGATCAGGTGTATCAGAGACGATAGAACTTCAAAGAATTGTTAATTTTTTGATAAAAATTGTTGAAGAACATCCAACGAAGATAGCTAAGTTATTAAGAAGCACTGATAAATTAGCTGATCAATATAAAGTATTGAATGTAACAAATGAAATGGATTTGTGGGATTCTAGAATGGCGCATCTTGAAAATTACAGAAAAGAATTGCTTGAAGATCAGGAAGTTATTGAACATCAAGTTGATTATTATTATGAACTACTTCAAAAGATTCAAAAAGAATTGAATCAAGCATTATCAAAAGCAAAATCAATGGATTCTATCTACCCAACCTACATCACCTATGAGGTCGAAGATTATGAAAAAATCTTAGATAGTTCAGGACAAGATGTTATTGGTGAATATGGACTTCCGGTGGTTAAGGTAAAAAAATTTAAGGCACACCCTTTACCGAGTTTTCTAGAAGCTCCTGCGAGGTACTTGAAATCATTAAGTTCTAAAAAGGAAGCACAACAAATCTATCGAGAAATCAAAAAAATGGAACTATATGATCAGAAGCTCAAATTTTATCAAACAAGTAAGTCATTAGATGCTTACAGTAATGAAATCGGCCGCATACGCGCGTTTACTCCCGGATGGTTAGAAAGAGAATCCAATTTCTTACATATGACATATAAATATTTACTTGGATTGCTTAAATCAGGATTATATGAAGAATTCTATGAAGAAATAAAGACGAACTATACATGCTTCATGGATCCCAAAATTTATGGAAGATCTCCAATTGAGAATTCATCTTTCTTGGCAACTTCCTCAAATCCTGATCCAAAGAAATGGGGACAAGGATTTGTCTCAAGATTATCCGGATCAACTGCAGAAATGTTATCAATGTGGCGTTATATGTTCGTAGGTGATCACTTATTTACAATGGAAGATTCGCAACTTGCATTTGAACTTAGTCCTAAACTTCCAAAATCGTTCTTTAAAGATGGTATCGTTGAAACAAGATTATTCAATCAAACAACGATTATCTATCATCTCGTTGATGAAATCGATACATATGATAAAAAAGCATATATCGATAAAATGACCCTACACACCGAATCAGAGGTTTGTGAGGTTCAAGGGTCAAAAGTATTGGGTAAGTGGACAAGGGACATCCGTAACGGTCATGTCTTTAAAATAAATGTCTATATTAGAGGAGGAAAATAAAAATGAAAAAACGAATTATTGTTATGGCACTTGTTATGATGTTTGGATTCTTCTTGGCTTCTTGTGGAGACGCAACGCCAGAAGTACCCGCTTTATCCAGCATAGCATTTAGTGGTGTTGGCGATGTAACACTTGACTATGATGAAGCATTCAATGTCAAAACTGGTGTTACAGCTTTGGGAAATGATAGCGTTGACTATACTTCAAGTATTACTTGGCAGTCATTAGCAACTATTTCAACTACTGGTGATCTTGATACAACAATAGATGGCATATTTTTAGTCAAATATGTTGTTCAAGTTGACACTTTTAAAGCTGAATATAATCGCTATATTACTGTTAACAAGCCACAAGCAATCGAAGGCGAAATGCTTGTTAATGCCGATTTCAGTTTAGGAATAACTGGTTGGGATACTTACAGTGCTGATGGATCATCAATCGATCTTTCAGTCGTAGATGGCGCTTTGCAAGCTGTTGTAGTTGCTGGATCTAATATTTGGACTCCAAGAATTACACAAATGGGCGTTCCATTCGAAATTGATAAAACTTATGAAATTAGTTTTGATGCTAAATCTAGCGTAGCTAAGACTATCAATTTACAAGTTGGTGAAATATTAGCTGCAGCTCCTTGGTTTACCGATTTCAAACCTAATATCACAATTCATAAAGATATTACAACCGAATGGGCTACTTATTCTTATAAGTTCACAATGCCTATTGATGATCAACTAGGTGGCGTTTTATTTGAACTTGGTACAATCGGTGGTGTTTCAGTTGATGCAACAATGTGGTTTGACAATATTACTATTGAAGAATCCACTCCTGATGTTGACTTAGAAGCTCCAGTGATTTCAGGTGCTATGGCTTCTGTTAACGTCTTAATTGATGCAACATATGATCCAGCTGCTGGTGTTACTGCATTTGATATTACCGATGGTGATGTTACTGATCAAATCGTTATCACTATAGCTGATTCATTAGGTGCTGCTGTTACTGCAATAGATACAAGTGCAGAAGCAGTTTATACAGTTACTTATACTGTTGAGGATTCACTTGGAAATTCTGGATTCGCAACAACTACTGTAAATATCGTTGGTTTATTATTCAGTGATACTAATTTAATTAAAAATCCAAGTTTTACCGCAGCTTTAGATGCAACAACTCCTGAATGGACTGTTTGGTCACAAGACTGGGGTACAGCACCTGTTGTTGTAACTGCCTTAGATAATACAGCTGGAACATTCTCACTTGATATTACAGGTGGTGGCGATGCTGCTTGGGCTGTTCAATTAACTCAAAATGGTTATCTAACATTAGAACAAGGTAAGACTTACAGATTATCATTTGATGTAGCTGCAGAAGTTGCTCGTTCATTGAATATTGCTTTAGGTTATGGCGATCCATATGTGCAATATGCCCGTAGTAATGGTATAGCAATTACAACTACTGAAGATACATATGAATATCTATTTACAGTAACACAAGCAACTCATGATGTTAAATTAACATTTGAACTTGGTTCTCAAACTGGATTTGCTGATGGTCTTGTTACATTCTATAATGTAGCTCTTCAAGAACTTGATGTTGAACCAATTTTGACTAATGGTGATTTCAATCAATTAGCTCCATGGGTTTTATGGTTCCAAGACTGGGGAGATGCTCCAACAGTAACTGCTGAAAATGTTGCTGGTGAATTTGTTGTTACTACTGATAAAGCAGGAGATGCTTTCTGGGCTGTTCAATTTAATCAATTAGTTGCTTTAGAAGCTGCTAAGACTTATACACTTTCATATGATGCTAAAGCATCAGTTGCTAGAGATATTAATGTTGAAGTTGTAGGCTCGCCTCTTGCAAAACAAGTTAACGTTCTTACTACTGAAATGCAAACTTTCACAGTTGATTTTACAACTACTGATGCTGTTGCAGCTGCTAAATTAAGCTTTGAAATGGGTGCAACTGATGCATTTGCTGCAGGTTCAGTTACATTGGATAACATTTCACTTGTTGAAAAAGATGTAGTAGATGCTCCAAATCTCGTCGTTAATGGCGATGCATCAACAGTTTATGGTGGTCATACTTATGATAACGCCGGTAGTGGCGTTGGTACTGCAGGTTATAGTGATACTGGTTTTGAATTTGTTGTTACCGGTCTTGGTGGAGCTGCATACACACCACATTATTATGTGATAGTTGATGAGTTAGCTGCTGGTGATTACACTGTAACATTCACACTTACTTCAAGTGTAACTCGTGATTTCAGATTCAACATGGTATTACCAGATGCTGGATATAGCTCAATTCTTCCAGATTCATTTGTTGATTTCAATGCTATTGCAGACGAAATGACTACATTCACTGTTAATTTTACATTAGATGCTGCAACGACAAATATCAAAGTTGAATTAGATTTAGGTACATTGGGTGGAACACTTGTTTCATTACCTGGTACTTTCACACTACATGAAATAATGGTTTATCCTAACTTCAATTAATTAGGAGGAGAAAATGAAAAAAATATTAATATTATTTGTAGTCCTATTATTTGCTGTAGGTCTAAATGCATGTGGTAAAGATACACCAGAAGGTCCTCCCATCGTTCAATCTATAGAATTAACTTATGCAGATTGGGGAGATGCAAAATTCAATCAACGCATGATTGATGCCTTCATGGTTAAATATCCTAATATCCGCGTTACTTTGCGTGGTGATATTCTTGGAAGTGGTGCTGAGTTTACAGGAAATCTTGTAACTGCTGCACAAGCTGGTTTATTACCTGACGTATTCGCTACTGATAATGTACCAACAGTTATCAATGCTGGATTAACTTTGGATCTTGCAACCCTTTGGGATGCTGATCCAGATACTGATTTAGTTTATGATAACGTTGCATTAACTGGCGTTTATAATGGTCACAGATATGCAGTTCCTTCATTCCAATTCTTAAAGGGTATCATGATTAATCTTGATATCTTTGCTGATGCGAATTTAGTAACAACTGCTAATTATAGAATCGACCTTGACGGTTACCCTGTTAAGGACTGGACATTTAATGAATTCGTTGCAATTGCAAAAGCAATTAAAAACTTTGACTTAGAAAATCCAGAAAATTTAGTCGTTGGTTTAGATACATGGTATGGTGCACCAGATTTCCAACAAGTTTGGCCTATGATGAATGATGCTGATGTTCAGTATGATACATGGGATGGTGCTGCTTTCCATTATACATCTACTGATTGGGTTTATGCAATGGAACAAAAAGTTGCTCTTCAAAAGTTGACTGATGGTACAATTAATAGCTATGCTGATGGTGTTTATGATGCGAATGATGTTCTTCAACAATATCTAATTCAATTTGGATATGAAGCGATGGACATTGAAGGATCATGGCAATTTTGGGTAATTAACCAAGCAAAAGAAGATAGCAATATCAACTTAGGCTTCTGGCCATATCCAAGTGGCACTGCCGGTTTATTCCCTCCAACAATTCTTGACTATCAAGCTGTTTCTTCACAAACTGAACATCCAAATGAAGCTTATCTACTTGCTAAGTGGATGACATTCGGACAAGAAGGTTGGGAAACACGTCTTAACTTATTAGAAGCTGATCGTGAAGAAGCTATCGCTGCTGGTGAACTTCCAGTTCATTTGGATCGTTTCCCTGTTGCTGATTATCCTGGGGTATGGGATAGAGTTTACGATTTAGTTGATGATATCGAAGGATTAAACTATACCTTAAACCGTATTGAATATGCAAAACCTGACCTTGATAAATGGTTACCAGGTTACAAAGATTTTTGGGCATGGGTTAACGATCCAGAAAATGCATATAATTGGACAAATCTACTAGAAGCAGGGCCAACGGCTGTATCAACGTATGCAGTTCAATGGGAAGCTAAAGCAAATGAATTAGTTCAAGGACAACTAGATACTTTAGGTGCAGATTGATTTAAACTTTAATGGAATAGGAAGGGAATATTTCCCTTCCTTAATCCATTTTAAATTTAGGGAGGAATCATGAAAATATTAACCTTATTCTTTAAAAAAGGAATTAACAAAATGAAAACAGTCTTCGCCAGTCTAAATGCAAAAAAGAGTATTATTATCTTGCTTGCATTTACCTTACTATTGGTTATTGGGCTTTCTTTTTTTAAGCAATCATCGATAGATACTTTTTATGATACCTCTGATTTAGTATACAATTATCAAAATGAAACATTAAGTACTGCATACAGCATTCCACAATACACCACAGTTATGCAAGAGTATATGGATTTCAACATCGTTGAGACTGGTGTAGAAAAAACAATTTTAACAGGCGAAATGTCTGGACAGATCATTACTGGAGGTGATTCTGATTATGGATCACTTGTTACTGATTATATTGCTAAGACTGGATTTGATCAGGATGCTTATTTATTAGATAGTGATCATTCAGTGTCCTTTATTAACACAAGCACTGAAAGTGGTTTATTTTATTTCGCAATTGACTATTATGAATTGGAAGCAAGTATTGATAACACACAAATAAGTATAACAATTAATGGAGAAACTCCATTTTATGAAAGCCAAACTTTAGTCTTACCTTCTAAATGGGTTTTAACTACAAGTGAATTCACCTTAGACAGATATCAAAATGAAATTCAACCGAGTTCAGATAAAGTCGAAGAATGGTTTAATCACAAGATTTCAGATTATAGAGGTATGCACCCTGGATTATTTGCTTTTGAACTCAGTGAAAATGATGTAATCGAAATTCATTATGTGAATGGACAACTTCTTTTAGGACAAATCTATTATGTGTTAGAAGATCAAATTCCTACCTATGATGATTATTTACAATCTCATGGTGATGCATTAGTCGTTAACGAAAGCATTACTGTTGCTGCAAGAGAAATGGATTCAAGAAATGATGCATCCATTCGTTTAAGAGCAGAACAAGACTCATCAAATTTATATTACAACACACAATTTTTAAGATTAAATGTTATCTTTGGTGACTCATGGCAGAATAGCGGTCAAGCAGTGACCTATAAGATTGATGTTGAAACTTCAGGTTATTATTACCTATCATTTAAGTATCGTCAATATATGATAAAAGATATGCCTGTATTTAGAAAGATTAGAATTGATGGTGAGGTACCTTTTGATTTATTAGATAGTTATGCATTTCCATATACAGTATCATTTATCAACAGAACTTTAACTGATGAAAATAATGAAAATCTTAAAGTTTATCTAGAAGCTGGTTCACATGAATTGACGCTAGAAGCTGTTAATTATCCCTATCGTCAAACCATTGAAACAGTTCAATATGTCATGAATGAAATTCAACAATTGTCGCTTAGTATTAAACGTTATACAAGTGGTGGAACTGACAGGTATCGCGATTGGGATATTGAAACATATTTCCCAACTGCATCTTCAGATATCCTCGATTGGGTTCAACTACTTGAACAAACCTATGGAAGATTGCTCAGTCTTTCTGAAGTTAAAGAACCTTCAGAAATTGGAAACCTAAAAGTCGCAGCTACAAGACTTGTTGCTATTGCAAATGACATTAATAAATTACCGAGTCATATGGTTCAATTCTCTGATGGTGATTCATCTGTTAATCAGATGCTTGGTAATTTAATGCAAAGACTTATGCGTTCAAATCTTGAATTAGAAAGATCAATTATTCATGGTGATGTTCCCATTGCAAAGCCATATTCCAACTTCTTTGTTAGCTTTTGGGAAGGAACAAAACGTTTAGTTTTATCCTTTGTTAATAATCCGTATTCATCTTCATCACGCTCTGATAATGAGATTACCGTTTGGGTAAATCATCCAAGACAATATATTGAAATTATGCAATCTATGATTGATGAGAGATATGGTGGACCGATGAAGATAACCTTATCGCAAATGCCTGATCAAAACAAATTGGTCTTAGCAAATGCAAGTGGTCAATCACCTGATATTGCTGTCGGCGTCAATCACTGGATCCCCTATGATTTTGCCGTGAGAGATGCATCATTAGACCTTAGACAGTTTGAAGGTTATGAAGAACTTGTCTCACATTTTTCAAGAGGTGCAATGATTCCTTATGTATTTGAAAATGGTATTTATGGTTTACCCGAAACGCAAAACTTCTGGGTAACTTATTATCGTAAAGATATTTTAGACAGCATTGGGATTACTCATATTCCTCAAACATGGGATGAAATCATTGAGATTTTGCCACTGCTTCAAAGTTATGGTATGAATTATTTTGAACCATTAGCACAATTCAGTGGACTTAAACCATTTGTTGCAACCCTTCCATTTATATATCAATTTGGTGGAGATTTATATTCACCTGATGGTATGCAAACAAGTATTAATAGTGAAGAAACTTTACGAGGTATCACTTTGATGTCTGAGCTCTTCACTTTATATAACATGCCTAAGTATGTGGGAAGTTTCTATAATCATTTTAGATATGGACTCCTTCCTATTGGTATTTCGGATTTATCAACCTATATCTTGTTAGATACAGCAGCTGTTGAACTTGATGGATTATGGGGAATGGATCTCCATCCAGGAGTATTAGATCCAGATACAGGTGAAATTAATCGATATGCAGCAGTTGGTGCTCAAGCATCAATGATTATGAGCGATACTCAATATCCAGATGAATCATGGGATTTCTTGAAGTGGTGGATGTCAACAGATGTTCAAAGCGATTTTGCTTTCCTTCTTCAATCGACTTATGGTCAAGCATATTTTTGGAATACAGCTAATATTGATGCATTTAAAACTTTATCCATGCCAAAAGAATATAAAGATATTATTCTTGAACAATGGGATTATGCAATTGAAGCATCGCGTATTCCTGGAGCATATATGGTTGAACGTGAAATTAGTAATGCATGGACAAACATTGTATTTAACAATGAAAATCCAAGACAAGCCTTAGATGAAGCTGTGCGAATATCAAATCGCGAAATTATCTATAAAATGGCAGAATTTGGATATACATCTAAAGGAGAAATCATCAAGGAATATATTGTTCCTAGTATTTACAATATTGATGATTGGTTAACGGAGGTGCCTCATGATTAAGAAAATGAATCATCCGGCATGGTTTATTGTACCTTATTGGACATTATTCTTTGTCTTCGTTGTCGTACCAGTATTAGCAGCAGTATTTCTTTCATTTACTTATTTTAATGCGATACAAGCTCCTAAATTTATAGGAATTACAAATTATATTGAATTGATTACAATGGATACCGTATTTATGCAATACGTTTTATCCAATACACTCAAATTCGCTCTAATTGTTGGCCCTTTTGGGTATTTACTCTCCTTCTTGCTCGCATGGATGTTAGCTCAAATTCCATCAAAAGCCAGAACGGTTCTCGCCATCATATTGTATTCTCCATCTTTGACAATGGGGGTTGCGATGGCTTCCATGTGGCGCATCATTTTTTCGGATGACTCACAAGGGTATTTAAATAGCATTCTCCTTAATTGGGGGCTCATATTAGAACCTATTCAGTTTCTACAATCACCGCAATACTTGATGACCATTATGATTGTTGTTTCCCTGTGGAGCAGCATGGGGGTCGGATTTTTAGCTATGCTTGCAGGGGTTCTTAATATTGATCAAACGCTTTATGAAGCCGCTTATATGGATGGTATTAGAAACAGAGCGCAAGAAATATTTTATATTACAATTCCATCAATGAGACCACAGATGTTATTCGGGGCTGTTATGGCCGTGGTGACCACCTTCCAAGCTGGAGGTATCGGGGTTGCTCTTTCAGGATCAAACCCGACACCACAATATGCTGGACAGCTCATCGTTAATCACATTGAAGATTTTGGTTTTATTAGGTATATGATGGGTTATGCAGCAACAGTCAGTGTCGTCTTATTACTCATGGTTTATTTCATATCCAAGATAACTTGGCGAATCTTAGGGGAAAGGGAGTGATGACATGGCTAAAAGTAGAGGCTCGTTCCAAGGAACAAAAATAAATCCAACTTCATTTCATAGAAGTCAGATTCCTTTCTTTGCATTCTTAATTCCATTTTCACTTTTGATGCTATTGCCAATTCTATTTATTGTCAATCATGCATTTAAACCTCAAAGTGAATTATTTGCATATCCACCTAAGTTTTTCGTTAGAACACCTACTTTCGATAACTTTTTGGAATTATCAAGAATTGTATCAGCATCAGGTGTACCATTTTCTAGATATTTTGTGAATAGCTTGCTTGTCACTGCTATTGGTGTGACACTAGCAATCTTTATCACTGCATTTTCGGCATATGCATTATCAAAGCTCAAATTTAGAGGTAAGAAGTTCTTGTTTGAATTAAATACGTTAGCTTTGATGTTTGTGCCTATTGCTGTTCAGATTCCTAGATATTTAATTATTGCAAAATCAGGACTTATTGATTCTTATGCAGCACACATATTACCGGTTATCGTTATGCCGGTTGCTATGTTTTTGATTAAGCAATTTATTGATCAGACTCCAAATGAGTTGATAGAATCAGCTAAGATAGATGGAGCATCTGAAATGCAAATTTTCTTCAAGATTATTATGCCGATTATCGCTCCAGCAATCGCAACGGTTGGAATTCTAGCTTTTCAAGCAATCTGGAACGATACGACAACTTCAGTATTATATATCAATGATGAAAGTAAACGAACGCTTGCGTTCTATATGATGAGTTTAACTTCTGCGCAGGGCAACACAGTTGCTGGTCAAGGGATGGCCGCCGCTGCAGGGTTACTGATGTTTATTCCAAATCTGTTGTTATTCATTATCCTTCAAAGCAAGGTTATGAATACAATGGCTCATTCAGGTATTAAATAATGAAAAAATATATTATTGCATTAATCATTATGCTTGCGGTATTGATCCCATCCCTAAGTGTTACTGTCACTGCCAATGGCTTACCTTATGCGACGTATACATATTCATCTGCAAATCATCGTTTTGTATGGACACAAGACGCGTATTTACCTTTGTCTATTAGTTATGACTTAGGAGGTTTAATATTAGATACTCCAAATGATATGACAATTGATAGTGCTGATAATGTCTATATTGCTGATACTGGAAATTCCAGAGTTATTAAATATAGTTTAAAAAATGATGTTGTTTCAATTATAGGAGATAATATCTTAGATCAACCAACTGGTGTTCATGTTGGACTTGATGGAAGCTTATATGTTGCTGATTTTGGTACCAAAGCAGGTTATCAATTCCTTTATGATGAATTATCCGATTCTTATTCATTAGGGTCAACGTATACAAAACCAATCAATACACCTTATTTTTCAACCGGTGATGCATTTGATCCAACTAAGATTATTACCGATAGAGGGAATAACGTTTATATGTTATTAGCTGGTAACATCAATGGGCTTGCTGAATTTGAAAATAATGGAAATTTCTTTGGTTTCTTTGGTGGTAATACACTGCCAAGTACATGGGATAACATTTTAAAATCTATCTTATTTGATGAAGCTCAACGTCGACAATGGTTTAAAATGATTCCTAAACCCGTTTATAATATCGGTGTTGACCATGATGGTTTAATTTTAACGACCACCAAAGGCAATGAGGGATATTTGAAACTAAATATTGCTAATTTTGTTTATAATCAATCAACTTGGGGCTTCGATACCGTAGAAGATATGTTTGTTGGTCCCTATAATACAATTTTTACGATTACTTCAGATGGGTATATTACTGAATATGGTCCTGATGGTTCTGTTCTATTTATTTTCAGTGGACCTGATATGTATAATCAAAAAGGACTATTTAAATATCCAACGGGTATTTCAGTAGATTCTAAGAGTAATATATATGTTGTTGACCAAGACACTTCAGCACTTCAAGTATTTATTCCTACGGAATTTGCAAATCTAGTTCATTATGCTATCGAGTTATATCAAGATGGTAAATATGCTGAATCACTTGTTCCATGGCAAGAAGTACTTCGCATGAACAGTCTATTTGATTTAGCCAATAAAGGTATCGGTAATGCATATTTCTCTGAAATGGATTATGAAAAAGCGATGGAATATTTCCGAGTAGCAAGAGATACTGATGGATTCTCTAATGCTTTCTGGGAAGTCAGAAATGATGCACTTCTTAACAGTGGCGAGATTATTGTCGGTGTATTTTTGAGCATGATTGTACTGTATTTCGTTAATAGATTCGTACATTTCATGGATTATGTAAGAAAGCCATTTAAGAAATTAAAGACTTTCCTCCAAAAATATAAACTCTATAATGAATTGGTTTTCCCATTTTATATCATTAGGCATCCAGGTGATGGCTATTATGGAATTAAGCGAGAGAGTAAGGGCTCGAATTTATCAGCAACGATTTATCTGCTCTTGTTTTTTGCAGCTTATGTCTTTTGGATTTATAAGACAAGTTTCTTATTCAACAACAATATTCCATCAGAGATTAATATGTTCCAACAATTAACTACCATTTTTGTCCCATTCTTTGTATGGGTGTCTGCAAACTATCTTGTTTGTAGCATTAGGGATGGAGAAGGAAAATTCAGTGATGTTTATCAAGCAACAGCTTATACATTACTACCAATGATTATTGCATTACCTTTATTAACAATCATATCGAATGGATTAACTTATAATGAATCATTTATTTATACAACACTGATGTTTATCGCTGTTGGTATTACCATCATTTATATGATTGTGATGGTCAAAGAAATTCATTTTTATGATATGAAGCCTACGATATCAAATATCCTAATTACGATATTCACTGGTGTTATGTTGTTGGCAATCATATTCATTATTTATCTATTATTAAACGAAGTTTGGACACTCTTGTCCGATATTGTAAGGGAGTTGATCAATCGTGGCTAAAATAACTAAGTATTTGATTGTACTCGTACTATTTACAATGTTGACATTTGGTATTGTTTATGCGAGCGATTCAACTGAACCTTTAGCAAATCTTGAGACAGTTGAAAATTATCCATATATTAATCAGTTATTATTTGAAAGTTCAAGATATACCCAAACTGATGATGTATCCCAACAAGTTTTAGACGATTATCATAATTTATATACATTATCATATACATCTTTGGAACTTGATACTTTAGGATTCGATTTGATGTTTGATACGAGTGAATTTGCAGTCTATTTTGAAAAAGATTCCTTTTCATTAATGGTTCAAAATAAGGAAACAGGATATTTTTGGTCATCTAGACCTGAATTCCAAGGAATTTCAGGTAGTCGTGAAGATAATCAGGCTAACCGTAGATTAATGGATTCAGGATTATGGGTTGATTATGCGCGTGCCCAAAATGTATCATCATCTACAATAACGACTGCATCTTTATATACACTTGCTGAAGTGAACTTTGCAAATGATGCATCAATCACACCGGAAAATCCGGATCATTTAAGACCTTATGAATTAGAACTTGGTAGTTACTTAACAAGAAAAGTATTTGTTTCAATTGAAAATCGAACAGCATCTTCATTCTTGACACATGTTAATATTAAAGAACTCGATGTTGAATTTGATGTAGAAATCAGTTTAAAACAAGGATCTTTAGAAGTATATATTCCTTCAGATAGTATCGTTGAAAGTGGCGATCTTTATAGATTGATGGGTATTCAAGTTTTCCCATATTTCGGTGCTGCAAGAGAAGCGAATGTTCCGGGATATTTAGTTATTCCTGATGGTGTAGGTGCATTGGTTCGTATGAATCAAAGATACAACACATATTTCCAAGCACGTTTTTATGGCACTGATTTTGGATATCAATCACAAACATTACCACAACTTACGATTCCGATTTACGGCATGGTCCATGAACCTGGTGCTAATGGATATTATGTAAATATCCTTGAAGGATCTGAAACTTCAACCTTACTTGCTAATTTTTGGGGAGATAGTACAAAATATAACCGAATATCCTCAAGATTTAATGTAAGACAAATATTTAAAAATGTCATTAATAAAGCAGGAGATGGAAACGAAACGATTGCAGAAGAGATGACGACTTCAAATTATAGAATTTCCTATCATTTCTTAAGTAGTGAGGATTCATCTTATGTTGGTATTGCCAAAGATTATCGTGATTACCTAATTGGAGAAGATATCCTTAGCAACCAAGAAAAAATTGTTGATGGTCAAATTCCAATTCAGCTAAGTTACATCATGTCTGACCAAGAACCATCATTTATAGGAACAACCAAGGTTACGATGACTACGATTGATCAAGTGAAGTCAGCCTATGATTTCTTTAACTCAAATGGAATTACTAATCAGCAACTCACTCTCATGGGATGGAGTAAAAATGGATTTGTTAATCGCGCACCATATCAAACAAGAATCTCTGGCAAGGGTGATTATGAAGATCTAGCTGATTATGTTATTAATGATGGTAATACTATTTATCTAGATAACGAGTATGTAGTTTCATCAGAATTATCATCAAGGGTTTTATATAATCGCGATGTCGCAAAAAACTTATCCAAATTAAAGATGGTCATCAATAGCAGATCACTTAATGGTCAAATCACAGATCTCTATTTGTTATATCCTAACCGCAGCTTAGCCTTGGCAGAAGATGATGCACCTTTCTTTAATAACTTAGGTATATCTGGTTTATCGATGGGGGGTTTAGGCTCAATAGTTTTCAGTTATTATGATGGGCAAAACAATTCAAGAAGCACGAGCATCTCATTTTATCAAGCAATCGCTGATTTATATGATTCTTTGACATTGTCTAGACCTAACGTTTACATGTATAGTTATATTGATGGATATATGGATTTACCGATTACAAATAGTCAATATGATTACTATACGGACTTGGTACCGTTGATTCCTATTATTTTAAAAGGTAGTTTGTCTTATTACACACCTTATCTAAACTTTAATGCACTTGCTGAAGATAGATATTTAACGATGGTTGATTTTGGGATTAATCCAAGCTATATTTTAACTTCAGAACAAACATATGAGATGCGTTATACACCAGCAAATGTTTTTTACACAACAACATTATCTGATTATGAACAACAAATTATTGATACTTATCAATTTGTTAATGATGCATTAAAATATGTAACAGGTGCATTTATTGAAAATAGAGAAGTTATCAGTACCGGTTTAGTTCTTGTTACCTATTCAAATGGAGTTAAAATTTATGTAAATTATAACTATACAAACCAAATGGATGGATTAATATCGATTTCAGCAAGAAGCTATAAGGTGGTGGAATCATGAAAAAATTAAAGATGAGTTTCGCCTCGCTAGGAGCTAAAATTAAGAAAGCATTCTTAAAGATTTGGGAACCGATTGCTTCATTTTATACCCATAAGGTATCAGTCGTATTTGAAAAAATTGGTTACGCTTTAACTCATAATTTTATCATTCGTAAAAAGGGTTTAAGGCTAACGATATTAGGATTTATCAAGATCAAGATCACAAGAAAAAATCGTGAAGCTTTCTTTGGGTTAATGTTCATTTTATTATGGATATTCGGTTTTTTAGTATTTACTTTATATCCAATGTTTTACTCATTGTATTTGAGTTTTCATGAAGCTTATTATAGTCTCCAAGATGGCGTTATAACGACATATATTGGTTTTCAAAATTATTTAAACATCTTTAGAAGCCAGGTGTTACTCCCATTATTTGGGACCTATTTGGGTAAGATGATTATTGCAGTTCCACTTGTTGTTGTATTCTCAATTATGATTGCTGTACTGATCAATAATCCAATCAAGCTTAAAGGTTTGTGGAGAACAATTTTCTTCTTACCAGTTGTTATTTCAACCGGTCCAGTTATTGCTGAATTAACGAATCAAGATGCAACATCGCTTCCTTCACTTCAAGATAGTTCAGTCTTAATTTACATATCTGAGAATCTAGGACCATGGATTGCAAATCCACTTGAAACATTACTGACATCAATGTTATTAATCTTATGGTATGCGGGTATTCCGATTTTGATCTTCCTTGCAGGTCTGCAAAAAATCGATTCATCAATTTACGAAGCTGCATCTATCGATGGGGCATCGCCTTGGGATCGTTTTTGGAAGATTACATTACCATCGATTCAACCTTTAGTCGCCGTTGTTGTGATCTATATTGTTGTATCAATGTCGCTATTTGTTGAAGCAGGTGGTATTCTAGATATGGCACGTACGCATATGCTCGTCGGAGCACCTGATTCTAATTTCTGGCATGGTTATGGATACTCAGCAGCCATTGCATGGGTATATTTCTTCTTGATGGTTATCATCATGGGAATCTTTGTGGGTATACTTTCTATCCGCAGAAAGGAGAAATAGACACATGAAAAACTTCGATTCTAAACACTTTAAAATTAAAGTTAGAAAGTTTTTATTTGGCATGAATTTTGTGGATGGTTTTATTTATAAGATTGTCATCTACACATTATTAGTTAGTTTTAGTTATATCTATTTATATCCAGTACTCTTCATGTTAGTCAACAGCTTCATGAGTGTGGATGATTTAATTAATCCTGGTGTTAAATGGATTCCAAGCGTCTTACAATTTGGAAATTACGCAAAAGCAATTCAAGTCTTGAAATTGCCTGGCTCGATTGTGTCTACGACAGCTTATGTACTTAAAGTTAGTGTAGCTGTGACAATTTCTTCAGCAATTATTGGTTATGGGTTTGCTAAATTTAATTTCCCACTTAAGAAAACGATGTTTGCTCTAATGTTAGCTACATTCATCCTACCTTCACAAGTAACAATGGTAGCGAATATGCTTGTCTTTAGAAATTTGGGCATTATGAGTACACAAAACTCGATGTTATTACCTGCTATATTTGGACAAGGGATTAACGCAGCAATTTATATTTTGATTTTTTATCAATTCTTTAAAACGATTCCAGGTGTCTTGATGGAATCAGCAGAAGTTGATGGGGCATCGCATGTGAAGATATTCTTGCGCATTGCAATTCCTCTTGCTATACCATCATTTATTATTGTATTTCTATTTAGCTTTGTTTGGTATTGGAATGAAACCTTCATCACAGCGCTTTACGTTGGTGGTCAAGTGACGTTACCACTTAAACTTCAAGCGTTTAGATCTAGTTATGCAACATTGTTCCCTCCTGGAAGTCCAGGTGGTGAATTGAATGAAGCAATTATGATGGCTGGCAATATGCTCACTATATTACCGTTATTAGTACTTTATTTCTTTGCACAACGCTATTTCGTAGAAAGTATTGATCGTACCGGTATTACAGGTGAGTAAAAAAGGAGGATTTATGAAGAAGATATTAATTATTTTGATCTTATTATTAACTTTAGCGGGATGTAAGACCAATGGTGATCCCATTGTGGTTCCTAATGGTCTTGAACCCCTTACAGCAGTAACAGATTGTGATGAACCCACTTTAGATGGTGGTTGGACATGTGTTTGGGCAGATGAATTCAATGGAACCGCTGTAGATGAGACTAAATGGAATTTTGAGATTAATGGTGATGGTGGCGGTAATGGAGAATTACAATACTATACTCAAGAAAATGCTCAAGTTACTGATGGAAAACTCATTATTACAGCTAATAAAGAATCTTATTTAGGCAAAGACTATACATCATCTAGAATTACTACAAAATATAAAGGCACATTTCAATATGTACGTGCAGTTGTACGTGCAAAACTACCTACAGGAAGAGGAACATGGCCAGCGATATGGTTTATGCCACTGATGAATGTATATGGCGGATGGCCAGATAGTGGCGAAATCGACTTGATGGAATATGTAGGTTATGATGTTGATACTGTTCATTCAACGATTCACACTGAAAAATTCAATCATAATTTAGGAACCCAAATTGGATTCTCAAAAACAATTCAAAATGCAGAAACCGAATTCCATGATTATGAAATGATCTGGTCTCCAGGTCAAATTAAAACCTTTGTAGATGGAGATCTTAGTGGTGAATTCAATTATGTGCCTGCATTAACTTCTGATGTTGCTTATCATGAAGCATTTCCATTTGATCAATCATTTTTCATGATTATTAATTTAGCAGTTGGTGGTAGTTGGGGCGGTGTGCAAGGTATTGACGTCAATGCATTTCCCACAGCTTTAGAAGTGGATTATGCTAGAGTTTATAAACAAGACTATGCTACAGTAGATAAAGTTATCCCAGCGACTCCTACAGGTATATCACTTGCACAACTTGCAAATACAATTTATTGGGGTCAGCCTACCGATGATTACGGTATTGAGAATTACGCTATCTATGTCAACGGTGCTTTCGCTAAATACTCAAATTTAAATCAAGTCACGTTTACTGGACTTACTAAAAATCAAAGTTACCAAGTTCAAGTTCAAGCAGTTGATTTTGTTGGAAGGGTCTCAGCATTAAGTGATCCATTCTCATTTACTTTTCAATAACTTAATTTAAAAGGGCGGTGCGATGCACTTCCCTTTTTGTTTTGATAACTTAAGAAAAAAGTAAGTAATTACAAAGAAATTCGTTATATATTTTAAAGTATAATAAATTGACTGAAGGATTCAACCAATCTTTGGATTTTCCCTTTATCTTGAGAATCTCTTTTTTGACGGTTGGGTCTTTCAGCGATTTTGTAAGCCATAATCACATATCTTAGGCAATATTATATATCACACCTTTTTAAAACGTGGTATACTTTACGTATAAGAAAAACAGAAACAAAATTGAAAGGGTTCAGCAATTTATTGATGAATTAATGAGGTTAAACCATGGGTCAAAAAATATTGCTTGTTGAAGATAATGTCATCATCAGTAGAAGCTTAGAAACAAAACTAAAAGAAGAGATGTTTGAGGTTAAACCTGTTTTTAATGGTGAAGATGCGATTAAGCAGTTTGATATGATACCATATGATGTGGTTTTATTAGATTTGATGCTGCCAATAAAAAATGGTGACGAAGTACTAAAACATATTCGTTCGAAGGGTGATATCCCAGTTATCATTATTTCAACTAAGGATTCAGATGTTGAAAAAGCAATTAATTTAGGTCTAGGAGCTGACGATTACTTGTCAAAACCTTTTTCAATGCTTGAATTGGTCGCTAGAGTTAAGGCTGTTCTAAGAAGATCTCAAAAATCAAGTGAAAAAACACTCAAATCTCACTATCAAATATTTGATATCGAAATTAATTTAAATAATTATTTAGTGACCAAAAATGGTCATACTGTTGATCTTACGCTAAAAGAATTTGAAATCTTAAAATTATTATTAACTCATCCTGATCAAACTTTTTCTAAGCAGTTGATGTATAGAACAATTTGGGGAGAAGAATACTATTTTAATGACAACGTCATTAATGTTCACATTAGACGTTTAAGAGAAAAAATTGAAGACAATCCATCGGAACCTAAAATTATAATGACGATGTGGGGTTTTGGTTACAAATTAGGTAAGGAAGAATAAGTAATATATGCACCCAACCAGGTGCATTTTTATTTAAGAGATTTGTAATATCCATTTAAGATTAAAGAAACTATAAAAAACTATAATCAAAGTAGTTATGGAGGTAAGACATGGATATTAGCAAATTAAATTGGGCCTTTTTATTGGAATATAACAAAGATAACACTTCTTTAACACTTCAGTTTTCCCCATGGTTTATTAAACAGCATCAATTGTCATTCAAAGAACTTGCATTTGATGAAAGAGATATCACGCAGATTATTCATCGTTATGATTACCGAAAATTAGATTATTTCGTTAATGTTAAAATAGATCAAGTATTTGATACGCTGATGAGATTTAATCTTACAAAAGGGAAATATCCCTGCAGAACTCTTGCAGTTTGTCATCTGAATAAAAATGGTTTATCGTGTGTTAATTTTGAAGAAGAACACTTATTACAGTTAAAAAAACAATTTAGACAACAACACAGATCAAGACTTAACTACAAAGTAGCAATTGAGAATAAGAGCGATATGCATATGACTGATCGCATTTTGACAGAGGGAATCCATAAGCATTTGGCACATATGACATATAGAGACTTAAATATTGTATAAATTAAGAAAAAAGTAAGAATTTCAAAATAAATGCTTAATATATAACATATATAATTTAGATAGTAGTTTTATAATATATGGAAGGTGGCGGATATGATGAAAACAATAATAGCTGTTTTGGTGGTTGTTTTACTATCTGTGAATTTAACATTACACATATCCAAAACAGAAGCAACCAGTATACACATCCACTCAATTACATTTGAAGACGATCAAGGAAATGTATTACAATCTGATCTATTTGCCTCTGGTGCAGATTTGAGTCAATATAATCTTCCGGTGGTACCCATAAAAGATGGATATACATTTGTTGGTTGGAGTTATGATGTATCAATGGGGATGCCTGATGCAAATATCATTATTTTGCCACAATATATTCAAACGGAGTATTCAATAACAAATGAATTTTAGAAAGTGCATCAATTAGATGTACTTTTTTTTATTTTCTTTTTTTACATTGAGACAATCACGTATAATAAGTATAGGTGATTGCATATGAAAGAGTATCAAGTTCTTAGTTTTAATTTAAGAGTAAATACAATAAATGATGGAAAATATGCTTGGACACATAGAAAGCCATATGTTTTTGATTTTATTAATAAGCATGATTTTAGTTTAATAGGTTTTCAAGAAATTACTCCTGATATGTATGTTGAACTGAATCAAAATTTAAGCAACTATAAAAGCTATGGTATTGGACGTGACGCGATAGGAGAAGCAACTCCTATTTTTGTCAAAAAAAATAAATTTATGGTAATTGAATCAAAAACCCAGTGGTTGTCAGAAACACCTGATATTGAATCCAAAATTGATGGTAGTTATTTTACAAGAATTGTGACCTATGTCATCTTGCGTGATGGTAACAATTTGTTAGCATACTTCAATACGCACTTAGATTACGCATCTGATGAGATTTGTAAAAAACAAACAGAAATTCTTGTTGATATTATAGAAAAAATACAATTAAGATATCAGTGTGAGATTATATTGACAGGAGATTTTAATCAATATCCGGAAAGTCAGACAATCAATTATTTGAATCAGTATTTTATTTCTTGTTATCGTGATATGAGTGAGCACGTTTTAACGTTTCATGGCTTTACTAGAGAGATAAAAGGATTACCTATTGATTATATATATTTTTCAAAAATTATTAAAAATCAGTATTTTAAGATTATTCATGAGCAAAATAATCAAATATTTCTTTCAGATCATTACCCGATAATGATGAAATTTTCAATAGAAAAATAAAAAACACAAGCACGCTTGTGTTTGTTTTTTAGTGGTACCCCCTAACGGATTCGAACCGTTGACCCACTGATTAAGAGTCAGTTGCTCTACCAACTGAGCTAAGGAGGCATGTTTCTTCGTGCAGTTTTTATTATAGCACAGGTTTATATAAAAAAAAACATTTAATACTAAAATAAATGTCTTTTTACTTGTTTAATCTTGTTATGAAATAACAAAGGTACTAATCAGCATTTAATAATCAAATGAAAACTATAGTTTGTTTTAATATACAAAGAAAAAACAAAGTGATATAATGTATGGCATGGAGGAATTTTTATGACAAAAATACGCGAGAATGGAATTCTAATTAATATCGTTTTACTCTTGGTAGTTATTACTTCAATATGGGGTGTTATGTGGTCCTTAATTGAATGGGGAATAGCAGATCAGAAATACTTTACAAATCAAGCTAATCTCATCGTTGCTATAACGGTATTATTGTTTTTTGTTGCAAAAAATAATAATAAATGGTTCCCATATCTAGCTGCTATCACACTAATTAATATTACAATGACAGGAATAATCTATCATGTGATGCTCGCAACTCCACCGATTAGCTTTCAAGCGCATTTAACACATACATTAACTCCTATTCTTTACTTTATATTTTACTTTTTGAGTGTTAAAGAAACCATAAAAATTAAACAATTTTGGGTGTTGCTCATCCATCCTTTTGTCTATTTTATTTTTTTCTTAGTAACAGGTCCTTTTACGGGATTCTATCCATACGGTTTCATGAATGTCTCAGAAAATGGATTGGGAAGTGTTCTTCAATTTATAGTTCTGATGATGATGCCAGCTATTGCATTACTATCAATAGTTCTAATTTACATCAAAAACAAAATTGAAAAAACAATCAAAGGATGATTTAATCCTTTTTTGTTAATCACTCATTATTTCATGTTATAATTTTAAGTAGTAACTTAAAGAGGATGAAAAATGCATAGATACACCTTAGGATTCATTAGAAGAAATCATGAAATCTTACTTGTCAACAGAGAAAAAAGTCCCTGGAAAGGTGCTTGGAATGGTGTTGGTGGGAAAATAGATGAAAATGAGAGTGCACTCTTGTGTATTCAAAGAGAAATTGAAGAAGAAACAGGTATTATAGTATCCTTAAATCAAATTACGGATAAAGGTGTTTTGACTTGGAATACATTTGGTGCTCTAGGTCAGGGACTCTATATATTCTTAATTGATTTACCAAAGGATTTTATTTATGAAACACCTAAAAAAGTTGATGAAGGCATTCTTGATTGGAAAAAGATTGAATGGATCAATGATTTTGATAACGAAGGTGTCGCAGACAATATTCCTTATTTTTTACCTGGTGTATTAAGCGATACCAATAGATACCATTATCATTGTACTTTTGAAGGTAAAGTATTGAAATCTGTTACAAAGGAGAAAATTATCTAAATGTTCTTACAAATCGCAGGCGGTGTACTCGCTCTAGGAATCGCTATATATTTTATTTTTCTTATCCTTTATAAAAAGAAATCTGATTCTATCAAAGAAGAAGTTCTTGCTTTACTAAAGGATTATGGTTCTATGTCTTTTAACGGAAAAGAGATTTTATTTTCTACTAAAACAACAACGTATCAAATTTTATTTTTCTATGTTCCATTATTCGCGGAACTAACAATTAATAGCAAAACAAAATGGGAAATTAATAAAGGTGGAACATCTCAGCTGATCGATCAATCAAGCTTTTTATCTTCAGATAAGGAAAAACTTGTGATCATCTATCCAACAACAATTCAAATCAAACGATATATCAATGAAAATGAGATGGTCTTTATAAAACCAAGTGATCATTTCTATCAAATGCATCTTATTTTCAAATCAGAATTAAATAATTTTTTAAGTGAGGGTATCTTATGAAAAAAATCATCTTAATCTTCATAGCATTGATGTCATTAATCAGTTTATATGGTTGTAAAGCTTATACAGTTGAATATACTGATAATAATCCTTTTCAAATTGCTATGAAAAATGATACTGTAAAAATACTGCAGGTTACAGATTTACATTTGACTTTTGGTATTGATGATTATGATAATAAAACGCTAAAATTGATTCATAATCTTGCAAAAGCTGATGATTATGATTTAATTGTAATCTCAGGAGATTTAACAATGTCGCCTAGTGCACCAGCACTATTTACGAAACTCATCAATTATATGGAATCCATTGAAATTCCATGGACATTTGTTTTTGGTAATCATGAAGCAGACTTTAATAGCTATACTGAGATTTTAGCAAAAGTCAATGTTGAAACAGAGTACATGTATTTTAAAGTTGGACCTGAATTAACCGATGGTGGCTACGGTAATTTCAAGATTGAATTTACTAAAGATGGTCTACCATTCTACAATGCCTATTTCCTTGATTCGAAAGCTGAAAGAGCTGTTTACACTGAAGAAGAAGGGGAATATGATTATTTATCAACCGCTCAAGTACAATGGTATGAAGATTTAGTTTCAACAGACACAGTTGAATCAATTGTTTTCATGCACATTCCTTTAAGACAATATATAAATCCAGCAACGTATGTAGGAACGTTTAACGAAGATAAGGTTTACGCTCAAGGTAGAGATACAGGCTTCTATGATGCTATGGTAACTTATGGTATGTCTAAAGGTGTTTTTGTTGGACATGACCATAAAAATGATTTTTACCTTATTAAAGATGATATCATCTTGGCTTATGGAAGAGCAACCGGATTTAATGCATATGGAAATCTAGAGCTTGGTGGTAGACATATTGAAATTAATGCACTTGGTGAATTATCTACAAATTCTACATATATAGTATTTGAAAGCGAGGTCAGCTAAGATGAAGACTAGAGATCGGTTTTTAGTTTTACTATCATCCTATTTTTGGGCAATTCTCGGTTTATTTTTTACGAGTTCTTTCTTGTTCATGATTATTCCTGTAGCTGCACTTGTCTATCTGTTTGTAGGAGGTAAAAAAGCATGATTTTTAGCACATTAGTTTTAATCTTTATCTATGCTTTTTGGATTTCTCTTATTGGAGGAACATTGACGTTATTTGGATTTAGACTGTATTTTGTATTAAACAAACGCTTTGAAATAAAAAAGACACTCTATATTTTGTTGATGCCATGTTCTATTGGGTTTTATCAACATATCACAGACAAAAATGCTTTAACCAAAATCTATAGAGTTTTAGTTGTTTTATTCTTTATAGCCATGTTTTTAGCAAGTATCTTTGTGTTGTACATGCATTTGAATCTTGATCTCATATGATTTATCAAGTATCGAAAAAACAAAACAATGCTAAAATGTGCTTTGTTTGTGGCATCGAAAATGAATCAGGATTACACACACATTTTTATGAATTAGAAAATGGCAGACTTTTAGGGTTGTTTAATGGCCAAGATATCCATCAAAGTTATCCAGAACGGATGCATGGTGGTATCATAGTAGCACTTCTAGATGAAACGATAGGTCGTGCTTTAGAGATAATTGAACCTAATTCTTGGGGTGTAACAATTGAGGTAACAACAAAGTTTATCAAACCAGTTCCCTTAGATCAAGAATTAAAAGTTGTTGGTTGGGTTACAAATAATAGACGCTTAATCTTTGAAGGTGAAGGCTATCTATGCGATAAAAATAATGAAATATTGGCAACGTGCACTGGGAAATATATAAAAAAATCTATCGACAATATTGTTGATGAAAATAAATTTTTAGAGGAGCAATGGATCTATGTGGAAGACGAAAACTCTCCATCTAGCTTCAATTTACCAAAATGAGTATATTAGATGTAGAAGACATAACATTTAGCTATAGTGGTGAAAACCTATACCAAAAGGCGTCGATGCGCCTTTTTGAGGGTGAGCACGCTGTCTTAGTCGGTGCGAATGGCACAGGAAAGACGACATTACTTAAACTTCTAGAAAAACAAGTGAAACCAGATCAAGGAACAATTAAATGGATGCCTAATAAGAAAATAGGTTATCTTGATCAATATGCAGCAATTGATCCTAAACTTTTGGTTAAAAATTATTTATATGAAGTCTTTTTACCTTTATTTGAAAAGGAAAAAGAAATGGAGGTGCTCTATGAAAGTCTTGGTAAAGCACAAGAAGCTGACCATGACAGAATCTTAAATTGGGCATCCTCTATTGGTGAATATCTAATTGAAAAAGAATTTTATAGTTTTAAATCTAAGATAGGTAATATCATTCATGGGTTAGGTTTATCTATGGATTTATTAGATGAACCTATTAAACACTTATCTGGAGGAATGAGAGCAAAGATCATCTTAGGCAAACTCTTATTAGAAGAATCTGATGTCCTACTTTTAGATGAACCAACGAACTTTCTCGATATTAAACATATTGATTGGTTGACCAAATTTTTAATTCAATATCCCAAAGCATATATTGTTGTTTCACATCATGAAGAATTTTTAAGAGATATCGCAAATACAGTGTTTGCTTTAGAAAATGGATTTATAACAAGGTATAAGGGTAACTATGATTTTTATTTATCTGAAAAAGAACTTCGTGTTTCTCAGCAAGAAAAAGCTTATGTTGCGCAACAAAAGTTTATTCAAAAAACTGAAGAATTCATTCAAAAAAATATCACGAGAGCTAAAACAACAAAAAGAGCTCAAAGCAGAAGAAAAATGCTACATAAACTCGAAAGAGTTGTCAAGCCCACGCACAGTAAGACCTATCATTTTCATTTTCCATTGTCTACGACAACAGGTAGAGATGTACTTGTTACTAACGAGCTCGAAATAGGCTACACAGAGCCTTTGCTAGAACCATTAAGCATAACTATCATGAAATGCGAAAAAGTCGCTATAACAGGTAAAAACGGCATTGGTAAATCCACATTCGTTAAGACTGTAATAGATTTGATTCCAACACTTGCAGGTGAATTTAAATGGATTGATACTGCAAAGATTGCTTACTTCGAACAAGATAGTATATTTGATGTTGGGCTCACCCCTTTTCAGGTTGTTCATCATAGGTATCCCTATTTCACAAAAAAAGATGTAATGTCACTCTTGGGAAATCACGGAATTGATTACGATATGGCAAATAGAGATATTACGACACTATCTGGTGGCGAACAAACAAAAGTTAGACTTGCATTGTTGCGTCATCAAAAAGGAAATGTCTTAATCTTGGATGAACCAACAAATCATTTAGATGTAAAAGCAAAAGAAGCACTCAAAGAAGCACTTATGATTTATCAAGGCACCTTGATATTGGTTTCTCATGAAAAAGAATTTTATGAGGATATTTGTGACTACGAAATATCTTTATATACAACTGACTAATAAAAAAGTGAACAGCTAATGTTCACTTTCTTTTTTTTCATTATCATCAAAATTGTTAATTTCCTCAATTAAAGCATCATAGACTTCAGACTCTTTAATCTTTTTAATAATCTTTCCTTTTCTAAATAAAATTGCCTCACCTTTACCACCAGCAACACCAATATCTGCATGGGAGGCTTCACCTGGACCATTGACTGCACATCCCATAATTGCCACATTGATTGTTTTATTGATTGTCAGTAAGTATGCTTCGACTTGTTTTGCGATATCAATCATATCATATTGAATTCGACCACAAGTAGGACATGAAATTAAATTAGGAACTTTATCTTTTAACCCGAGATTTTTTAGAATTTCTTTTGCTGCTTGTATTTCTAAAACAGGATTATCTGTTAAAGAAACACGAATGGTATTACCAATGCCTTCAGCAAGAAGAATACCAATACCCATCGCTGATTTAATTGCTCCGCTAAATGCAGTTCCTGCTTCAGTTACACCAAGGTGTAGTGGATAAGGAAATGTTTTTGCTGCAAGACGGTTCGTTTCGATCATTAAATTCATGTTTGTAGCTTTTAAAGATAATACGATATCATAAAATCCTAATGATTCAAGAATTTCTACGTGGTGTTTTGCAGTTTCGATCATGTTTTCTGGCGTTGGAGCCATATGGTTAGGTAGGGATCCTGAATTGACTCCAATTCGAATGGGTATATTTTTTTCTTTACATGCCTCTACGACCATTGCAACATGTTCACTTTTTGGAATATTACCGGGATTCAATCTGATCTTATCAACACCTTGATTAATTGCTTCAAGAGCCAATCTGTAATCAAAATGAATATCTGCAACCAAAGGAATGCTAATCTGTGACTTGATTGCACCTAAAGATTGTGCATCTTGCATATCTAGGACAGCAACTCTAACGATTTCACAACCTGCAGCTGTCAAATTTTTGATTTGTTCTACGGTTGAATCAACATCTTTTGTATATGTATTTGTCATACTTTGAATCAAGACTTTATTATTTCCACCTAGTTGATATGGACCAACCTTGACGGGTCTTGTTTGTTCTCTTTGCATATTTATCACCTATGTCTATTATAAATCAACTTTGCACAAAACACATCAAAATCACTTTATGTAATCCAAATTATAATAATACTGAATAAAATATGATTTAAAATTCATAATTTGAGACAATGTTTGGAAAAAAGGTTTACATTATGTTAGTTATTTAATAGAATAGATATAAAGAAAACCTATGGAGGAAAATGTATGCCAAGAAGAATATTGGATGTTTGCATCGCTTGTGGTGCATGTGCTGAAGAATGCCCTGTTGATTGTATTACTGAAGGCGATGTTTATGTCATTGAAGAAGAAGTCTGCATAGATTGTGGATTATGTGATCCTGTTTGTCCCACAGATGCGATTATTGTCGTATAATTAAAAGAACAATTGAAATTAATGCATAAAATGGTCGCAAATTGCGACCATTTTATCACCCAGTATTATATTTTTATAAAAAGAGATGAAAATGATTGATATTGTAGCATTCATTTGTTATAATGTTACCGTACGTTTGGAGGAATATCATGAGAGACCTAGTCAAATTGGTTTGTACAGAATGTGGCGAAGAAAATTACCATTACAACAAAAATAAAAAAGCTCATCCAGAGCGTTTGGAATTGAAGAAATACTGCCCACGTGAAAGAAAATATACAATCCATAGAGAAAAGAAATAAGCTATTCCATGAATAGTTTTTTTTCTTAAAACCATATGCAACAGTTTAAAGAAAACGAAACATATGCTCACAGTTATTTACTGTGCCGGTTTGATACTTGCTTTTTAATCGATTCCTCCCACGATTATGAAGCGATAAATCAAGCCTTAAATGGAAGAACATTAGTTGGAATACTCATTACACATGCCCATTCAGATCATATTCATCTGATTGGAGAATTTGATGTGCCAATTTATATACATCTCGATGATGCACATTTATTATTTGAGGATCGATATAATGGATATGCTCCACAGAAACATCCATATAAAAGAAAAAATCTTGATTTAAAATATATATCTCACAATGATAAGATACCTTTTGCAGATCAATATATTGAAGTGATTCATACACCTGGTCATACCAAGGGAAGTGTCTGTTACCTTTACGAACAAAAACTATTTACAGGTGATATCTTATTTAAAGGTAGTGTGGGGCGTCATGATTTATATTCTGGATCACTTACTGAATTAAGAAAAAGTGTACTAGCTTTAGGTAAATTTCCAGGCAATGTAAAGATATATCCTGGACACGATGAATCCTCAACAATGAGGAATGAACAGAAGAATAATCCATTTTATGTTAAATGGCTCAAACAGACCACAAAATAAAGACACTATGTGTCTTTTCTTTTTTTTATGGAAAATAGCACATAATGCTTGACAGTGCCAATTATTTATAATACAATATAACTGGCACAAAACCAAAAGGAGTGCTAATGTGAGGTGCGCGAATGATTACCAGTAGACAAAAACTAATCTTAAAAGCAATCATTGAGGCCTATGTCAGAGATGCTCAACCTGTAGGTTCGAAAGCATTAACACAAATGCCTTATCTAAAATTTTCTAGTGCAACCCTCAGATATGATATGGCACAGCTAGAAGAACTTGGATATTTGGAAAAAACTCACACATCAAGTGGTAGAGTTCCCTCTGAAAAAGGTTATAAATACTATGTAGAACACTTAGTTACCAGAAATCAGGATGTCCTTGATTCATATCCTTTGATTGATGAAGTTTTCTTAAAGAATAAGATGGCAAGAGAGCACGCACTCGAAGAAGCAATTCATCTTCTAAGTGAATTAACCAATTATACAGCACTTGCTGTTGGACCTAGTAGTAGTCAAAATACAATTAAAAAGATTGATTTCATCCCTATTTCTGATTCTGATGCAGTGATCCTAATTGTGACTGATCAAGGACATGTCCAACATCAAAATATCACGATTCCAGAAGAAATGAAGATTAATGATCTAAAAGATATTATTAAGACATTGGATGAATTACTGAAAAATCGTTATATTGATGAAGCTATTCAAATCTTAAGAACAGCATTTGCTAAAAAGGAAATTGCTTCATTTATTGAGTATCAAACTCAACTAATGAACTCATTCATTCATGCATTTGCTAAATTTGCAGAAGATAATTTTTATTTATCAGGAGTTTCAAATGTATTTGAACAACCGGAATTTCATAATGTGACGCACATCAAGAGTTTTGTAGAAATGCTTGATAGAAGAGAATTAATGAAATTAATTGGTGATGAAGGCGGATTAAGTATTAGGTTTGGTAGTGATTTACAATTGATTCCTATGGAGAATTGCACGGTCATCTCAGTGCCGTATAGAATTAGTGATAGTGAACACGGAACCATCGCTGTGGTAGGACCCACACGCATGGAATATAGTAAAGTCATTCCTTTAGTGGAATATATCGCAAGTAATGTAGGAAAACTCTATAAAAAGTAAAGGAAAATGATTATGGAAGAAAAAAAAGATGTAGTTGTTGAACATGAAGAAGAAATAATTGAAGAAGAAACGCATGTTCAAAAGAAAGAAAGAAAAAATAAGCATAAAGAACAAGTTGAAAAATTAGAAAACGAAGTTAAAAGTTATAAAGATAAATTGCTTCGTAATGCTGCAGAACTTGAAAATTTTAAAAAGAGAATGATTCAAGAACGCATCATGGATAGAAAGTATGCATCAAAAAATCTTCTTGGAGATATTTTGATTCCCTTAGAACAGATGAATAAAGCTGTGAATATGAAAACAGACAATGATTTACTCAAAAATTTTCTCATCGGTTTTAAGATGATTAATGATCAATTTTATGCAACCTTAGAACAAGACGGATTAAAGGAAATTGATGCATTAAATAAACCATTTGATCCCAAATTACACCATGCAATAGAAAAGATTAGTGATTTGGAACAACCTAATGGAATAAATCTAGAGGTTACTCAAAAAGGTTACATATATAAAGAACAAATACTTAGACCTGCCGTGGTCATAGTAAACGAATGGAGTGAAGAAAATGGCAAAGACAAATAAAATTATTGGTATCGATTTAGGAACAACAAACTCAGTAGTATCTGTAATGGAGGGTGGAGAAGCTAAAGTCATCCCTAATGCAGAAGGTGGAAGAACAACACCATCGGTCGTCTCATTTAAAGGCACTGAAATTAGTGTAGGAGATGTCGCAAAAAGACAATCAATTACAAATCCTAACACTGTAAGTTCAATCAAACGTCATATGGGTGATGCAAATTATCGCGAAGACATTCAAGGTAAGAAATACACACCACAAGAAATTTCAGCAATGATTCTTCAAAATTTGAAGAAAACAGCTGAAGATTATTTAGGTGCAACAGTAACGCAAGCAGTTATTACAGTACCTGCGTATTTCAATGATGCTCAGCGTCAAGCGACTAAAGATGCAGGTAAAATTGCTGGTTTAGATGTTAAACGTATCATCAATGAACCAACTGCAGCAGCACTTGCTTATGGTATTGATAAAACAGATAAAGAACAAACCGTTTTGGTCTTCGACCTTGGTGGTGGGACATTCGATGTTTCAATCTTAAGACTTGCAGATGGCACATTTGAAGTTATTTCAACATCCGGTGATAATAAGCTAGGTGGAGATGATTATGATGATCTAATCATGAAATATTTAGTAGCAGATTTCAAAAAAGAAAATGGTGTTGACCTTTCATTAGATAAAATGGCAGTTCAAAGACTTAAAGATGCTTCAGAAAAAGCGAAAAAGGAATTGAGTGGAGTTACCTCTTCAACAATTTCACTACCTTTCATAACGATGGGTGTCGCTGGACCATTGCATTTAGAAAAAACTTTGACACGTGCTAAGTTTAATGAATTAACTGCTAGTTTAGTTGAAAGATGTGTTGGACCAGTTCGTCGCGCACTATCTGATGCAAAAATGACACATAAAGACATTGACCAAGTCTTACTTGTTGGTGGCTCTACAAGAACTCCATCAGTACAAGAAATGGTTAAACGTGAATTGAAAAAAGATCCTAATAAGAGCGTTAACCCTGATGAAGTTGTAGCAATGGGTGCAGCAATTCAAGGTGGTGTTTTAGCTGGTGATGTTAAAGATGTCTTATTATTAGACGTTACACCATTATCATTAGGTATTGAAACACTTGGTGGAGTTTTTACTAAATTAATTGAAAGAAATACGACTATTCCAACATCAAAATCACAGGTTTTCTCAACTGCTGCTGATAACCAACCAGCTGTTGATATTCACGTGCTTCAAGGAGAAAGATCAATGGCTTCTGATAATAAGACATTGGGTCGTTTCCAATTAGGAGATATCCCAGCTGCACCACGTGGAGTACCTCAAATCGAAGTATCATTTGATATTGATGCGAATGGTATTGTTAGTGTAAAAGCTAAAGATTTAGGTACGAATAAGGAACAAAATATAACCATTAAGAATAATGGTTCATTATCAAAAGAAGAAATTGAACGTATGGTTAAAGAATCTGAAGAACAAGCAGAAGCAGATAAACAAAAACGTGAAGAAGCAGATTTAAGAAATGAAGCTTCTAGCCTCATCTTCCAAACAACTAAAGCAATTGATGACCTAAAGGAAGAAGTAGATGAAGCAACGAAGACAAAACTCCAAGGTTTAATTAAAGATCTTGAAGATGCATTAACCGGAACTGACTTAGAATTAATTAAGTCTAAGAAGGAAGCTTTAGAAAAAGATGCTCAAGATGTTGCTGTCAAAGCATATCAAAAAGCTCAAGAAAAACATCAAGCTGAAAATCCACAGGATGACCAACCACAAGATGAAGAAGAGCATGATGGTAAAAAAACTGTTGATGCAGAATTCGAAGAAAAATAAACAAATAGATTAAATAAAAAATATAAGTAGGACTTTTCGTCCTACTTTAAACTATGGAGTTGATGATATGGCAGATAAAAGAGATTATTATGATGTACTTGGTATTCCTAAAAATGCAAGTGATGACGAGATCAAGAAATCTTACCGAACTTTAGCAAAAAAATACCATCCTGATGTTTCATCTGAACATCAAGCAGAAAATAAGTTTAAAGAAGTTCAAGAGGCTTATGACAATTTAGGAGATCCACAAAAACGAGCAGCTTATGATCAATATGGTCATGCAGGTAGTCCGTTTGGTGGTGCTGGTGGTCAAGGTTTTGGAGGTTTTGGTGATTTCGGAGGTTTTGGTGATATTTTCAGCCAATTTTTTGGTGGTGGACAGAAACAACGCAATAATGCACATGGGCCTCAACATGGGCAAGACTTAGAAAGAAACATCACGATTGATTTTATGGAAGCTGTTTTAGGTACTAAAAAAACAATCAGCGTTGAAATTGATGATGAGTGTCATGTCTGTCATGGATCAGGTGCGGAATCATCAAAGGATGTTGAAGTTTGTGACAGATGCCATGGTGATGGAGTTGTCAATGTAGAACAAAGAACAATGTTTGGTACGATGCGTTCTCAACAAGCATGTCCTAAATGTGGTGGTGCAGGAAAAGTCATTAAAAAACGTTGCTCAACTTGCAATGGTAGAGGAAGAATTAAACAAACAAAGACTGTTGATGTTAATATTCCCGCAGGTGTTGACAATAATATGTCACTTAAAGTTGCTGGATATGGTAACGGAGGAACAAAAGGTGGATCACATGGCGATCTATACTTAACCTTTAGAGTAAGACAACACAAAGTCTTTAAACGTCACGATGATGATATTATTCTAGAAGTACCGATTACAGTGACTCAAGCTGTTTTAGGAGCAACCGTAGAAATTCCAACGATCTATGGAGATGTTGATTTAAAGATTCCTTCTGGTATCGAACATGGAACTATTCTTAGAATGAGAGAAAAAGGTATTCAAAATGTCCGCTCTAAGCGTAAGGGAGATCAACAAGTGATTGTTGAAATCAAGGTTCCAAAAAATCTTTCTTCAGCTGAAAAGAAGTTATATGAACAATTAGAAAAATTGGATACAAAACATAAAGATTCAAGCTGGGAAAAATTTAAAAATCTATTTAAAAATTAATAATGAAGGTGTTCATAGAACACCTTTTTTTATATAAAAAAAGGCCCAACTAGGCCTTTTAACTTATTTCTTTGGTGGTAAGGGAATAAAGACTGATGTCTTTTTAGCATACGCTTGAAATAAAGGGTTATCCTTATATTTCTTTTCAAGAAGTGGAACTCCTGAAACGAAGAGTAAAAGATATGTAATGAATATTGAACCAATAACACCTATTGAATTTAACCAAACTAAACTAGACATTGAGACAATCCAAACAGCCCACCACATGAGTGATTCACCAAAATAATTAGGGTGTCTTGTATATTTCCATAATCCGAATTGCATAATCTTCCCTTTATTTAGGGAATCTGATTTGAAATCTTTAAGTTGTGCATCACCGACTGTTTCAAAGAAGAACCCAGCAAACCATAAAATGATACCTACGAGTAAAACCACATAACCTAATGTACTACTGATTTCTTCAGCATGAAAATTAACAAGCTGTATAGGTAACGAAATGATATACATGAATGTTCCTTGTAACATAAATACATAAATAAAAGCTTTTAGTGGAATTTTTGTTTTCCATTTTTTTCTCATGTTCACATATCTGAAATCTTCAGGTTTATTCCAATTTCTTATTCCAATAAAGAAAAATAATCGAAAACCCCATAAGCTGACAAGTACGGTAACTGCGATTGCGGATAATGTATATGTTCCTGCATAAATTAAACTTGTATATGCGATGATAACAAATCCTAAACCCCAAGCCATATCTGCTAGTCCGTTATTCTTTTTAACTTGAGCAATGATGAAGAAGATAACAAAGAAAACAAATAAAACGAGTGCATTAACTAAAAAATTCATGATTTTTCTCCTTTGATATAAGCAATAGCAACTGTTCCAATACCTGCATTCATTGCTATTATAGTTGAGATATCCATGATGTAAGCAGGTTTTTTACCAATAATTTTTTCATATTTTAAAGCATATTCTTGTGCGCGATCTAAAGCATTACAATGAACGATAGCATAAGTTTCAATACCTTCAGTTTGTTGAACATTTTCTATGTGAGTTTGAATCTTCTTATTGCTTGATTTTAAACTAAGTGATTTTTCAAAAATAATACCGTTGCCATCTTCATCAATTGAGATAACGGGCTTCAAATTCATGATTTTTCCGAGAAGACCCGTTACTTTACTAACTCGTCCGGATCTAACCATGTATTTTAATGTTTTAACGCTAACCAAAATCTTTGATTTTGCAGTTAAAGATTCAACTGTTTCTAAAATTTCCTCGTAAGGAAGACCTTGATCAATCATTTCTGCTGCCTTCATAACAAGTAAGCCTTCAGATCCAGAGTTTTGTTTAGAATCTATGATATTAATCCGAGCATTCTTAAATTTAGCTGCAGCATCAACAAATGCTTGATATGTACCGCTCATTTTCTTTGAAACAGTTACAACGATTACATCCTTGTAATAGGTTGTTAAAAATGAGAAGAAGTTTTCAAGGTTTTTTGCATTAGGCTGACTTGATGTTGGATAAGTTTTCACTGAATCCATCAATTCATAAAACCGAGAGTTTTGAATTGTTACTTTATCATAATAATTTGTGTCATTGATTAATAAATTGAGTGGATACATATGAATTTGATATTGATCTATCATTGACTCAGGTAAGTCAGCAATTGAATCAGTTACTAAAGCAATTGGATATTTTCTGTGATTTGCAGTCTCAAATTGACGTTTCATATCATCAACTTTTTGTTCTGCTATTTGTCCGATACCATCCAAATAAGCAAAGACTTGATCAGGATGATTACTATGAATATGGATACGAACCGTTCTTTTATGTCCTGCAACAACAAGTTAATCCCCAAAAGAAATTAAT